>JBEKPQ010000013.1:0-50855 GCA_049520575.1 Thermodesulfobacteriota bacterium
GACCAACTGCACTGCATCTCGTTTGAACTCACGGCTAAAATAACGATGTCTTTCCCCCATAGGCACCTCCTTCCTAATAATACAAATTCTTAGAGGTGTCCATTATTTCGAGGAAAGGTCAAGGTGTAATCAATTAAAGTGTGAAAAATCCAATGTCAGGCTAATTTTATTGCTTTCCTATGTCTCTTATTTAGTATAATGTAAACTAAAATTAGTAGCCTGGCCAGTTAGGGACAAGAACCACTATTGAATACCAGAATCACGTAAGCGCAGCCTGCGCCCTAATCGCCGGTCCTTACACTGACCTGACCTGTGCATTAATATGTATAAAGAATACTTTGGTCTGAAAGAAAACCCCTTTTCAATTGCGCCCGACCCTCACTACTTTTACATGAGCAAGGGGCACCGGGAAGCACTTGCCCACCTTGTTTACGGCATTAACAGCGACGGCGGCTTTATTCTGATCACCGGTGAAGTCGGAACCGGTAAAACAACGGTCTGCCGCTGTCTTCTTGAACAGTTACCTGAAAATACGGAGATTGCCTTTATCCTCAACCCCAAATTGACTGTCGAGGAACTGCTGGCTACGATCTGTGACGAGTTCGGTATCAGCTACCCCGAAGGTAACAAAAGTAATAAGGTCTTTGTATCGGCCATCTACGAATATCTTCTCCGTATTCCCGAAAAAGGTCGCCGGGCTATTCTGGTCATTGAAGAGGCGCAGAACCTAAGCCAGGAAGTACTCGAACAGATACGGCTTTTAACAAATCTTGAAACAAGCCAACGGAAGCTCCTACAGATTATCCTCCTCGGACAACCAGAACTCCGGGAGATGTTGGCCCAATCTCAATTACGTCAACTCTCACAGCGAGTTACTGTAAGATATCACCTCGGTCCACTGTCGAAGGATGAGACGTTTGAATATGTCAATCACCGTTTATCCGTAGCCGGACTTAACCGGGGGCAGTTATTTTCCAAAGGAGCAATGAAACATCTCTTTCGGTTAACCGGAGGAATACCGAGACTGATTAATTTGGTATGTGACAGGGCCCTGCTCGGAGCTTATGTCCAGGCCAAAGACCAGGTAGATAGGAAAACCCTGATGACGGCCGCCCGTGAAGCATACGGCAAGGAAGACCCTCAATGGATGATAAAACCAGCGCATCCGGCACTATGGGCCTTCTTTATCATTCTTTTTTTTGCAGCCCTTACGGTAGGTTATTTTAATTGGAGACTCCAACCCATTCCAAGCCTTAAGCCAAGGGCCATATCTCAGAAAAAATTTGCGGCCACACCAATCCAGGAACCACCTTCTGCAGACCTTGAAAAACCCAATGGCGGGACCCGTACCGGTACCAGGAATATGGCCTACCGGGCGCTTTTAAGCCAATGGGGGATCCCGGTAAACCCACGAGACAGGGGAACACCCTGTGAACAGGCCATAGAAAAAGGTTTGCACTGTCTTAATGAGAAGGGAGGACTCAGTGACCTTCAACGGCTGAACAAACCGGCGGTGCTGACTTTAGTTGATGGAAAAGGCGAGGAGTATTTCGCGGCGATACTATCCATACAAGACCATACCGCCACCTTCGCTATCGGCAATGAAACTCGAAAGGTCGATATCAGGAAAATAGCCTCATGGTGGTTGGGTGAGTATACGCTCTTCTGGAAAGTACCTTCTAATTATAAAGGAAAACTGGATCAGGGAAATCATGGCCCCCTAGTGGCCTGGATTGATCAGCAATTATCGATCGTTCAAGGACGGCCCGCCAAACCTGAAGAAAAACTGCTCTACAATGAACCGATGAAAAAAGAAATTAGAGCATTTCAGATAACCGCCGGTCTTGTGCCGGATGGTATCATGGGCCCCAGAACCATCATCTGCCTGGCAAACGCAACAGATGCCGGGGGACCAACCCTCATCAATAAGAAAAGAGACCATTAGGGATGTCATATATTCTTGAGGGGTTAAAGAAACTCGAGCAGAAACGCAGACAGGAAGAGGGAGCCCCCGATCTCCTGACTTTCAAGGAAGAACAAACACTCAAGCCTGAGAGACCAATAATATGGCTTTACCTCATTCTTTTTGCTCTGCTTCTCAATGCCGGAGTCATCCTCTGGTGGATTGGTCCCTGGCGTTCAATAGAACGGTCTGCCCTGCCGCATCCGACAGTTCTAGGCCGTACAGTAAAGACGGTTGCGGCTACTCCCGGTGAAAATAAAAAACAGAGCACGCCGGTCCCGAATAAAGAACTCCAGCCTCCCAAAGTCATCAACGAATTCCCCAAGAGCCCGACCGTGGGAAAAACCAAAGAGAACGTGGCTCCGGTAGTGAAAAAAACCCCGGCACCTAAAAGTACCCCTGGAGTCGTGACGGTCTCCCCTGAATCTCAGTCATTGGCAATAAGCAAAGTAGTGCCGGAAGGGCGAATCGTAAAACTAAGCGACCTTCCCCCTGAGATCAAAAAAAGCCTGCCTGCTTTAAAAATGTCTGTTCATTTTTATAGCCCGGACAAAAAGGCCCGTTTTGTAACAATCAACGACAGGATCCTCCATGAAGGAGAAGCACTCAGCGATGGTCTCAGGGTGGTAGAAATCAACCCAGACGGAACGGTCTTGCACTACCGGGGCCATCGCTTCCTGGTAAGCGTTAACGATAACTTCTGATATCAGATGTTGTCTCAGGCTTCCATCAGAAATAATACGATGGGCGCTGGTTCAAAAATAACGTATTATAGTAACGTCTCTCGGGGACTTCAGCAAAAAAGAAAACCGGGATGCCCTGATTCCCTTACAACTATGGAAATACTCTACGAGCACTCTCATCTGACATGGAGCGATTTGTAGAGTTCAAATAGTAATCCTCACTTTTCAGGCCAGTTCCCAAGCAAGAGTAGTAGGTGAAGTCCCCAAGCAGTAAGGGTCTGCCCGCTTCTCATGAATGCCATTGAGATCTTGAGAAGTATGATTTGATTATTAGGGCGAAAGAGATCCTGAGATTTCTTTAGCAGAAAAAGCAATAGGTTAGGGTTTAAATTAATCCTTTTCGGCTTGCTTTGATCTCTGCCATAATTTTTCCCATTCCTCAATCGGCAAAAAAGAAACCCCTTTGTCGCGGAACCGGGGATCGCCGGTCATAAGGCGAAACCGTTTCAAAAACTTTTGAATGGTATGGCGCAGGGCATTTTCCGCCGGGAACTCTAAGAACCGTCCCAGATTCACCAGAGAGAATAACAGGTCTCCTAGTTCTTCCCTGGCCGACGTCAGATCGTTTTCCTGGATGGCCTCTTCTAATTCTTTCAATTCCTCACGGACCTTGGCCAAGACCCCATTTATGTCAGGCCAATCGAAACCCAGGCCAGCAGCCCTTTGAGATATCCTATGGGCCTTAAGCAGCGCCGGTAAATTCTCTGGAACGGATTCGAAGGGATCCTGCCCCTTCTTCTCCTCGGCCTTGACTCCTTGCCAGCCCTGAACCACTTGTTCGGGATTTTTCCAGTCTTCGTTACCGAAAACATGCGGATGCCGGCGGACCATTTTCTGGTAAATGGCATCCATCACCTGGCTCAGATCGAAATCTCCCTGTTCTTCATAGATATGGCTGAGAAAAACAATTTGAAATAAAAGGTCTCCTAATTCTTCTTTTACATCGTCTGCTGCTTTCCGATCCAAGGCTTCAGCCAGCTCGTAAGCTTCCTCAAGCAGATAGATTTTAAGGCTCTCGGTATCCTGTTTCCGGTCCCAGGGACAGCCCTGCTCCCCCCTCAATCGAGCCATTAGTTCTCGCAGGTCATCCAGAGTAGTCCGATCTTTAGGGTAGTTTTTCATTATCAGGAATCTCTTGTAATTTTTTAATATTTCCTTTCCTGCCTTCCCAAAAGTCTTGCAGCTCCTCTTTTTTCTTGAGAAAGTCGTCTTTGATCTTGTAAGGGATCAACAAAGTCAATTTTTCGGTCAGGGAAAGGATAGATGGGAAAAAACGAGAATCTTCAACCACAGGGCCGCTTTTCGGATAAAAAACCGTCAGGATGGTAACCAGAATAAAGATAATGACCGCTCCTTTTATCAGGCCGAACAGGCTGCCTAATATCCGATCCAGCCACCCCAATAAAACCAATCGGATGACCCTCCTGGTTACTGTAGCCAAAAAATTAAACAAAAAGATGCAGAGGATAAAAATAAAGATAAAGCCAAAAAAATTCAGTAAAATTTTATGGTTGGGGAGAAAGCGGTCCAGCCAGAAGGCCAGATCTTTATAGTATAAGGAAGCCAAAAAAAAACTGGCTATCAAGCCCAAAATGGTGGACGCTTCTTGAATGATTCCTCGGGAAAAACCGCGAATAGTCATCAGGGCAACAATGATCAGAATCGCAATATCTAGGAGATTCATATTATTTTGGTAACATTGGACGGAAAATTAGTCAAGGGAATAGCAACCTTGTCAGGTGGTTGACAGAGAAGGCGGAGAATGGTAAAAAAGAAGTGAAAATAGTCAAGGAGGGATGGCCGAGTGGTTTAAGGCGGCGGTCTTGAAAACCGCTTTCCTTCCGGGGAACGGGGGTTCGAATCCCTCTCCCTCCGCCACTCTAAGCTATCAGCTGATAGCTGTCAGTATTCAGCTTGTTTTTTCTGAATTTTTTTCTGAGAACTGACTGCTGAATTCTGATTGCTTTTTAACGGAGAGATGACCGAGTAGGCTTAAGGTGCTCGCCTGCTAAGCGAGTGTAGGGGGAAACTTCTACCGAGGGTTCGAATCCCTCTCTCTCCGCCATTTTCCAATTTGGATTTCCGCTTGCGAATTTCGAATTACACTCCCCTAACCCGGACAAGTCGGGGAAAAAATAAGTTCCTCTTCCCTCGTTCTAATCCCTTATCGTTATCATAAAACCCTGTCTAAAATATCCGGCAGAAGGTACCTATCCCAAACTTCTGTCATCAAGGATTTTTATTTTTTTGTGGCTGTGTTAGAGCCAGTTTTTCTTTACAGATCTGGATATATTGTTCCAATTTAGGTGGGCGGGACGTTTCGGGGAACTGCTGAACGATACTTTCAAACCTGCCCAGAGCAGCGTCATAATTCTTTCTCTTAAAATAATATTCCCCTATATAAAATTCATGAGAGGCCAATTTTTTTTTGGCGGTTATCAGATGAGTTTGGGCTTGGGGAATATATTCACTCTGAGGATAGTTTTTGATCAATCGATCAAATTCCTGAACCGCTTGTAAAGCGTAACTCTGGTCCCGGTCGATAGTGGGCATCTGTTTAAAGTAACACATGGCCAGTTGAAAAACCACGTAAGGAATGATTTCATTAGTGGGATGTAGTTTTTCGAATTCCTTATAGGCCGTAGCAGCCAATAAATACTCTTTATTTAAGAAATAGCCGTCGGCTAATTTAAGCTCAGCGACGATCGCATAGGGATTGTAAGGAAACCGATCTTTTAATTTCTGAAAGGCTTCAGTGGCCTTTTCATATTTTTTCCGCTGATAGGCATCCAGGCCTTCCTGGATCAGGGCTTCAGGGGGCTTTTCCAGTTCTTTGGCGTCTTTGTTTTTAAAATACCCGCAACTCATCATGGAGAATAAAAACCAACCCATGACCAGAACAATCAGGCTGTCTTTATAAAAGGAACGTATAAAAAGCGGATTTTTTCTCATAGGGCCTCCAGGTATCTCTCGGCAGCGAAGGCCGCTGTGGCTCCGTCACCAACCGATGTGGATATCTGTCTCAATAGTTTTTGGCGGACATCTCCGGCGGCAAAAATTCCCGGCACGGAGGTAGCCAAGTGTTCATCAGTTTGAATAAATCCTTCGGGATTTAACGGCAAGGTCTCTTTCAACCAATCGCTGTTGGGTTGGATCCCGACCAGAATAAAAACCCCTTGAACGGGAATCGTCTGTCCGGAGGAGCCATCCACTGTTTTGACCCGAATCCCTTCGACTTGGTCGGTTCCCAGGATGGCTTCCACCACCGTTTTCCAAACGGGAAGGATGGTGGGATGGATCAAGGCCTTTTCTTGAAGGATTTGGGCGGCTCGAAGCCGATCCCTTCGATGAATCAGATAAATCTTTTTAGCAAAGCGGGTTAAATAAAGAGCCTCTTGCACAGCGGTGTCCCCGCCTCCAACCACGGCAATTTCCTGATTCTTAAAAAAAGGACCGTCACAAGTAGCGCAATAAGAAACCCCTTTGCCTCTTAAAAGCCCTTCTCCCGGAACCCCTAATTTTTTATAAACCGCCCCGGTGGCGACAACCAAGGCCCTGGTCTTATAGGTGCCCTGGTTTCCGTGCAATATTTTTGTAGTCCCTTGAAGAGACAGGGATACAATTTCATCATTGATGACCGGCAATTCAAACCGCTCGGCCTGGCGGCGCATATTATCCACCAAGTCAAAACCGGAAATCCCTTCGGGAAACCCGGGATAGTTGTCCACCCAGTCGGTATTTAAAACCTGTCCTCCGGGTGCAAGCTGTTCTATAAGAAGGGTATTAAGTCTGGAACGTCGGGCGTACAGTCCGGCGGTTAGCCCTGCAGGACCTCCACCGACGATGATCAGGTCATAGATAGGACTTTCCTGAGGCATACTACAAGGTTTTTTTTATGGCGGTTTCCAGGGTGCTCTTGGAAACTGCTCCGGTGATCTGTTCGACCACTTTCCCGTTTTTAAAAAGGATCAGGGTGGGGATGGCTCGGATCCCATAGTAGCCCGGTGTTTTGGGATTGTCATCCACATTCAGCTTGCCTATTTTGATCTGACCTTGAAATTGAACGGCCAATTCTTCCACCACCGGGGCGATCGCCCTACAAGGACCGCACCAAGGAGCCCAAAAGTCAACCAGGGCCGGTGTAGAAGCTTCTGTTATTTCCTTTTGAAAATTTTCATCGGTGACTTCGGCAATATTTTTTCCTGCCATGATCTCTCCTTCTGTATTCTGTGGTTAAACAGTTAGGATATGCTGAAAGCATGAAGGATTCTAATTCTCTTTGGTTTCAATGTCAATACTTACCCAAAATTCTAACCAAATATATTTGAAATTTTGGAAAGGTCAAGGGGGGTCTTATTTTTGGGGATTGTCCAAAGGGTAACGCATCGCTATATCCCGGCCCGTCCAGCAAAGTTTGATTCGAGGCAGGGCTTACACTGTAGCCTATTTCGGGCATGGGTGAAGGCCTGCTTCTGATTGAGTTAAAACAGTTGGCCCGGCAAAGAAGCTCATGTCGGACAAGTGGGCAACCCCCAAAAATAAGACCCCCCTTGACCTTATTATCGAAAGCAAGAGATAATTTCTCGGATTTCGTTGTAAGAATTTAAAGGAAAAATTTTGACTTTGATGGTGTTTTTGGTTTAATGTTTTATGTTGCCAGATGAAAAAGGAGATTGATATGGACGAATTCAGAAGAATGAACCGGTTACCCCCTTATGTCTTTGCCACGGTCGATGCCCTAAAAATGGAATTGCGGCGACGTGGGGAGGATATTATCGATTTGGGAATGGGGAATCCCGACCTAGCCACACCCAAACATATCGTCGATAAACTTCGGGAAGCTTCCTTGAAATCCCATAACCATCGCTATTCAGCATCCAGGGGGATTACCCGGCTTCGAAAAGCCATCTGTGACTGGTATAAGAGGTGTTATCTGGTAGAACTGGACCCGGAATCAGAAGCCATTGTGACCATAGGTGCCAAGGAGGGGATATCCCATCTGGTCCTGGCCACCACCAGCCCCGGTGATGTGGTCTTCGCGCCTGATCCCACTTACCCGATTCATCCCTTTTCGGTCATCATTGCCGGAGGGGATTTAAGAAGTATTCCTATAAGTCAGGATCGGGATTTTTTTGAAGACCTGTTGACGGCCACCAAACAGACTTGGCCCAGCCCGAAAATGTTGATCATCTCCTTTCCCCACAACCCAACCACTACAGTGGTGGATCTGGGATTTTTTAAAAATATCGTGTCCTTTGCACGGGAACATCGTATGATGGTCATCCACGACTTTGCTTATGCCGATCTGGTCTTTGACGGGTATAAGGCCCCCAGTTTTATGCAGATTCCCGGGGCAAAAGAAGTTGGGGTGGAATTTTTTTCGTTATCCAAGAGTTACAGCATGGCTGGATGGCGGGTGGGGTTTGCTGTGGGAAATCCCCAGTTGATTCATGCCCTGACCCGTATAAAGAGTTATTTGGACTATGGGGTCTTTCAGCCGATCCAGATTGCCTCCATCATTGCCTTAAACGGGCCTCAGGAGTGTGTCCAGGAAATCGTCGGCATATACAAGGATAGAAGGGATGCCCTGATTCGGGGGCTGAACCAAGTCGGTTGGAGCACGGAAAAACCCAAAGGGACCATGTTTGTCTGGTCAAAAATTCCCGAGCCTTTTAGAAAAATGGGTTCGGTGGAATTTTCCAAATTTCTCATACGCGAAGGGAAGGTGGCCGTATCTCCGGGAAGGGGCTTCGGAGAATACGGGGATGAATATGTCCGGTTTGCTTTGGTAGAAAACCCCTATCGTATCCAACAGGCGGTCAGGGGCATTAAAAAGGCATTGAACAAGGGCTAATGGCTTCCAATAAAATCTCAGAATTCAAGGATGAGCATATAGTGAGGCGGTTATGAAAGAGATTCAGATTGGCTTAATCGGTTTCGGCACGGTGGGAACCGGGGTGGTAAAGATTTTAATTGAAAAAGAAGGACTTCTTCGATCCCTGGTCGGTGCTCCCATGAAATTAAAAAGGATCGCCGATCTGGATTTGAAACGGGATCGGGGGATCACAATTCCCAAGGGGCTTTTGGTAAATAGAGCCGATGACATCCTTAATGATCCGGACATCTCCATTGTGATAGAACTGATCGGTGGTTTGGAGCCGGCCCGAACCCTTATTTTAAAGGCCCTGGGAAAAGGGAAACACGTGGTAACGGCCAACAAGGCCTTGCTAGCCCATAAGGGAGATGAAATCTTTCAAAAGGCCTTTGATCGTAAGTTGGATATCGGCTTTGAGGCCAGCGTCTGCGGAGGCATTCCGGTTATCCTGGCCCTTCAGCAGGGGTTGGTGGCCAATGATATTGAAAGCATTTTGGGGATCTTTAACGGGACCTCCAATTATATCCTGACGCGGATGACTGAAGAAGGACTGCCTTATTCACAGGCCTTGAAGGAGGCCCAACAAAAAGGATACGCCGAGGCCGATCCCACTCTGGATGTGGAGGGCATGGATACGGTCCATAAACTGACCATTTTAATGCATCTGGCCTATGGCTCTCCGTTAAATCCTGAGACTGTTTTTGTGGAAGGCATTACTCGAGTCGGGGCATTGGACATTGAATTTGCCCGGGAATTCGGTTACTCGATCAAGCTTCTGGCCATCTGTCGGAAGGAAGGGGACCTTTTAGAGGCCAGAGTCCACCCGACCATGATTCCTAAAACTCATATGTTGACCAGTGTGCAGGGAGCCTATAATGCCCTTTATATAAAGGGAGATTCGGTGGGAGATGTTTTGCTCTACGGAAAGGGAGCCGGCATGATGCCTACCGGAAGCGCCGTAGTTAGTGATCTGGTCAATATGGGCCGAAATATCAACAAGGGGGTTGCCCAAAGAATCCCCCAGGATCTTTCAAGAAAAAGCTTTAAAGAAAAGGGGTTGGCTTTTAAGCCTTTTGCCGAGGTATTAACCCGTTACTATTTTAGGTTTTCCGCTTTAGATCGCCCCGGAGTCCTTTCCACCATAGCCGGCATTCTTGGGGCCAATCAAATCAGTGTGGCCTCGGTGATCCAAAAAGGGCGGGAAACTGAAGGGTCTGTCCCGATAGTTATAATGACCCATGAGGCCAGAGAATCATCTGTTCACAAAGCTATCCAAAAGATTGACCGGCTGCCGGTGATTACCGATCGAACGATGATTATCAGGGTGGAAAATTAGAAATACCTGGACTTTGGAAGTTTGGGATGATTTTTTCGACTTGGTGGTGAAAGAATCTAAAGAAGAGCTAAGGATTCAATCCTGTCTGCCTCGGGATCTGAATCCTTGAATCCTTTATTTTTTATGAGTTTTGAAAAAAGAAAATATATTATTTTAGTTGGGGACGGGATGGGAGATTACCCTCAAGAGGCCCTGGATGGAAAGACCACCCTGGAAGCGGCTCATACCCCCCATATGGATAAAACGGCCTCCCAGGGGATTATGGGGTGGGCCCAAACCGTCCCGTCAGCCTGTGAACCGGGAAGTGATATTGCCAACCTCTCTCTTATGGGATATGACCCGTTGATCTATCATACTGGCCGCGCCCCCTTGGAAGCGGTCAGTATGGGGATTCGATTAAAGGATAAGGACGTAGCCTTTCGCTGTAACCTGGTTTGTCTGGATCACCAGGGAAGTGATGCGGTGGTCATGGGTTCTTATAGTGCCGGTCATATTTCTACCGAAGAAGCCAGGATCTTGATCAATGACCTGAACGGGTTTTTAGCTCAACCCGAGTTATCTTTCTATCCTGGGGTCAGTTACCGGCATATCCTGGTTTGGGCCGGAGCTGATCCCTCGGCCAAGACCAAGCCCCCTCATGATCTGACAGGGCAGGATGTGACGGCCTATTTGAATTCCAAGGGAGAGTTGGGACCGATTGTGGATCTGATTCGTCGGACCTGGCCTTTTCTCAGCCGGCACCCGATCAATCAGAACAGATTGGAACGCGGTCTGGTTCCGGCCAATTCCATTTGGTTGTGGGGTCAAGGAAAGCCACCGTCAATGCCTTCTTTCCGGAAAAGATTCGGTCTTCGAGGGGGAGTGATTTCCGCCGTGGATCTTTTGAAAGGAATTGGATTGTCCGCAGGTTTGGAATCTCTTTTTGTGGAGGGGATGACCGGATATTTAGATACCAATTTCCGAGGGAAGGCCGAAAAAGCTTTGGCCTTCCTGGCCGAAAAAGACCTGGTCTATGTCCATGTGGAGGCCCCAGATGAGGCTTCTCATGAAGGAAGCCTGGAGAAAAAAATCCAGGCCATTGAGGCCTTTGATCGAGAGGTTGTGGGACCGGTCCTTACGGGGTTGAATCGATTTGAAGCCTATTCCTTGATGATTGTGACCGATCATTTCACGCCTATCCAGGTCATGACCCACACCCGGGAACCGGTCCCTTTTTCGATCTTCTGTTCTGAAGACCAACGCCGTCCTTCCCGAAAAAGGGGTTTCTCCGAGAGAGCGGCTTTGGAGGGAGAGGTCTCTTTTTTAAAGGGAGATCGGTTGATGCCCTGGTTTTTACAAGCCTATCAGGGGTGATAAAATGAAATTTTTTCAAACGACTTACCGGGTTATTTACGGCGATGTAGATTCCATGAAGATGGCCTATTATGCCAATTATCTGCGCTGGTTTGAGATCGGCCGTTCAGAACTGATCCGCCATTTGGGTCTTCCCTATGCCGAGATAGAAGCAAAGGGATATCGACTGCCGGTTACCGAAGCCTACTTAAAATATAACAAGCCGGCCCGTTATGATGAAATGATACTGATCAACAGCGGTGTGGGATTTATCCGCAAGGCCTCGATGCGTTTTGACTATAGAATTTTGAACCGGGAGGACGATCTCTTGGTTCAAGGATACACGGTCCATGCCTGTCTGGATCCGGAAGGCAAATTGGTTCGTCTTCCTGAAGCCGTGATCACCCTTTTGGCAAAATGGAAATAGCCTCTATTTCCCATGTGAACCTCTTTCCCCTTAACTTATTCAGATTGTAAGGCGCAAACTTTTTGTCTGAAGCCGAAGCCGCCAAAACAATTAAGGCTTATTTTAATGCCTTTAACGCCCATGATAATAAGACTTATCTGGATACCCAAAACTTTCCTCGCATCCGGATCAACGACAAGGGGCGGGTGAGTATCGTCCAAAACGCCTCCGATTTATTACCCTTGGATGAAGTACTGGCCAACCTGACTAAAAAAGAGGATGGCACCCCAGCACTCTGGACTTCGTGGAAGTCATTCATGCTTCGGAAATCAAGGCCCATTTTAATATCCAATTCAGTCGATATAAGGCAGACGGGTCCAAGTATGCGGTTTATGAATCCCTGTGGATCATTACGAAGAATGATGGCCGGTGGGGCATACAAGCCCGCTCCAGCTACGCTCCTTAATGCAGCATAAAATAATTAATGGGCCGCTTCCCGACTTTCCACTCATAATAAAAAGAGGATCGACTTCAGGGAAGTCTCTACCTCAGCGATTACTCTTTTCAGCCAGACACCAGAAACATTAGCTGACCAGCATAGAATATTTCTTGACATGCGGGTTTTCCTCACCTATAAAGGTTAACCAATCTTAAGAAAAAAGTTAACTAATGGGAGATTTGTTTTGAAAAACATCGTATCGGTATTAGGAGAAAAAGTATTGGACGGAGAGGCGCTAACTCAGGCTATGGCCGGTCGATTGGGCGAGATGAAGGGGCCAGAGGCGATATTTGAACTTATTTACTGGGCCAATAAAATACGACAGAAATTTAAAGGGGAGACCATTGATCTTTGTGCCATAGTCAACGCCAAATCCGGCCGCTGTTCCGAAGATTGTGCCTTTTGTGCCCAGTCCTCCTGGTATCCCACTGAGGCTCCGAATTATCCTCTGTTAGAGACCGCCGAATTACTGGATTCGGCCCATAAAGCCTTTGAGAACAAGGCCGGACGCTTTGGCATTGTCACCAGCGGGCGCTCTTTGTCCAGCCCTAAAGAACTGGACCGGGTTTGTCGGGTGATTTCTGTACTTTCTGCAGAAGGACAAATCAGCCCCTGCGCTTCTTTAGGTCTGCTGATTCCGGATATGGCTAAGGCCTTAAAACGGTCCGGGCTAACATCCTATCATCACAACATCGAAACCGCCCCCAGCTTTTACCCTTCCATCTGCACCACCCATTCTTTTGAGGCTCGGTCCAAGACCATTCAGGTGGCCAAAGAAGAAGGGTTTCGTATCTGTTCCGGGGGAATATTTGGACTGGGAGAAACTATGGAACAGCGTCTGGAGATGGCTTTTACCTTAAGGGAGTTGGGGGTCAATTCCATTCCTATGAATTTTTTAAATGCAATTCCCGGCACACCTCTTGAGGGTCTTCCTTCTTTGCCTCCGCTGGAACTTTTAAAGCTTATAGCTCTTTTTCGTTTTATCCTTCCCCAAGCAGATATTCGAACCTGTGGCGGAAGGGAAAAAGGACTCCGTACTTTGCAGGCTCTAATGTATATGGCCGGGTGTAATGGGACGATGATTGGGAATTATCTAACGACCGAGGGAAGAAACCCAAAGGTGGATATTCAGGAGATAAGGGATCTAGGATTGGTTCCAAGTGTAGAATGCGAGAGTAAAAAAACACACCAAGCAAGATAAAAGATGCAGGATGAAGGAATAAAAAATTGAGGATCAATGCCAATTCGCAATCCGATAGTCCTTATCGCCACAATCTGGGACCCGTTCCACTGACCTTATTTTTATCCTTGACCACCTTTCTTTCCTAATTTATACTTCTTTCATCAAAAAGGAGCATCCTGTGCCGCACAAAATTCTTCTGGTTGACGATGAACCTCACGTTGCCGAAGCGTTGAAACGAACCCTTCATAGGGAGCCATTCGAGATCTTGAGTGCCGGCTCTGCTAAGGAAGCGCTCCAGATTCTGGCTCGTGAGCCCATTGACGTTGTCATCTCCGACGAAATGATGCCGGGTATGTCGGGGTCCGAGTTTCTTGCCGTGGTGTACCGCAACTATCCGGAAATCATCAGAATCATGCTGACTGGGCATGCAAACTTGAATGTAGCGGTGCGTGCTATCAACGAAGGACACATTTATCGTTTCTTGATGAAACCGTGTAACGAACAGGAAATCCGCATTACCATTCGCCAAGCGATTCAACAGAAAGAACTGGCTGAAAAGAGCCGACAGCTTTTAAGAAAGGTCAAACAGCAAAATTTGATCTTGCAGAGAATGGAAAAGGAATATCCTGGGATTGCCAAGGTAGAGAGAGATTCCCACGGGGCCATTATTGTTGACGACTCTGCTTTTGATTTGGATACGCTCATCGAACAAATGCGGACAGAATTAGGCCTCTAATCCGGCAACAGAGTCCAGGTCTCTTAGTCAGCTTATTGTTTCTCGATGTAATTCCCTATAATTGTTCTACTAAAGCCACCATCTCGCGTACGGCCTGATCCAGCCCCACATAAACGGCCCGGGCAATGATACTGTGTCCGATACTGTATTCCTCGATATCTTCCAATCCCTGAAACCGCTTGATGTTGACATAATTGAGACCGTGCCCGGCGCTGATTTTCAAGCCTAATTGGACACCCAGCTGTGCCCCGATCCTGATCCGCTCAAAAAGCCGAAAGGCCTCTTTTTCCGTTTTGGCCTCGGCATAATGCCCGGTATGCAATTCGATGATCTCGGCCCCTACGTCCCGGGAAGCCCGAATCTGCTCCGGGTCGGCATCCACGAACAGACTGACGGCTATCTTGCCTCTGTGCAGTCGTTTAATGGTTTCCTTTAACCCTTTCCGTTGCCCTTGGACATCGAGTCCCCCTTCGGTGGTCAACTCCTGCCTTTTTTCCGGCACCAGGGTAACCATTGGGGGGCGGACTTTCAAGGCGATCCGAATGATTTCTTCCGCTGCGGCCATTTCCAGGTTTAATTTGGTTTTGACGGTTTCTTTCAAAATAAAAAGATCGCGGTCTTGAATATGTCTGCGGTCTTCACGCAGGTGAACAATGATCCCTTCAGCTCCGGCCAGTTCGGCTATGCCGGCGGCCATAACCGGGTCGGGTTCATCAATCTTTCTGGCCTGGCGTACGGTGGCGATGTGATCCACATTGACGGCCAAACGGGGGATTTGCATTCTTGTTTCCTCCTTTTTCTCGGTTTCGATAAGTGTCATGATTTCCTCGGCCTTGGCTTCCATCCGCCGGGCCTCCGACAACGAGCCTTCGTGATTATAGCCGAATAAATGCAATAATCCATGTATCAGTAAAAATTGAATTCGTTCGTTAAGTGTAATTCCCGCTTCCCGGGCCTCTCGATTAGCGGTTTCGGTGGAAATAACCACATCCCCCCAGATTTGGGAATTGATCTCCGAGAACAGGCCCTCTTTCATGGGAAAGGCCAGGACATTGGTCGGACCTTTTCGGCCCAGATATCTCCTGTTATAGCTAGCCATCTCCCGGTCCTCAACCAAAAGAAGGCTGATGTCCCCTTTATGAGTTCTCCAGGCTCTTGATGTCTGCAGACTGATTTTCCGAATCTCTGCCGGGTCTATCAGAGTCTGCCGGTTGTTTATCTGTATCTCCATTTGGTTTTTTCTTGGCACTCCCACTTTTGATGCCGGCCTCAGGGTATTCAATACGATGATGGAATATCCCGTTCAGAATTTTATTAAAACTGGCGGATATCAAGGAAAGGTCTTTCAAGGTCAAATCGCATTCATCCAGTTGACCGTCGGAAAAGGCATGTTGGATGATCCTTTGTATCAAACCCTGGATCCGGGCAGGGGTGGGATCGACCAGGGTCCTGGAAGCGGCCTCTATGGAATCAGCCAGCAAAACCAGTCCGGCCTCCCGGGTCTTTGGTTTTGGGCCGGGGTAACGAAAATCCTCCATCGACACCTGACTGTCATCCCCTCCTTTCAAGTCCAGGGCTTTTTGATAAAAGAAGGAGATGAGACCGGTCCCATGATGCTGGCTGATGATATCAACGATGGGAGGCTCCAGTTTCTGCTGGAGGGCCATTTCCACCCCATCTTTAACATGGGCAATCAGGATCAAAGCGCTCATGGAGGGGGCCAGCTTTTCATGTTTGTTTTCATAACCCGTCTGGTTTTCGATGAAATAAAGGGGTTTTTGGATTTTGCCGATATCATGATAGTAGGCGCTCACCCGGGCCAGCAGGGCATTGGCCCCGATGGCTTCGGCAGCCGCTTCCACCATGTTTCCGACGATGATGCTGTGATGATAAGTGCCCGGCGCCTGAATCATTAACTCCCGTAACAGGACCTGTTCCATATTGGCCCGTTCCAGCAGTTTCATATCGGTCGTATAGCCGAATATTTTTTCCACCAGGGGGCTGAATCCGATGGCTATAATCCCGGCGACTATCCCTCCTGCAAAACCGAAACAGAAATTAATCGGGGTTTCCCAATGAATCAACCTTCCGCGCATCATCTGGAAGGCCAGTATGGCGGCTATATTGATCAGACCCAGAAAAAGACCCATACGAAAAAGGTCCCACCGATTATGACAGGTCCCTCGAGCCTGAGAAGCCCACAGGCCAGCAATGGCCAAATAAAGGGCCAATTCAGGATACCCTGGCCAGAAGGTAACTGCTAAAAAGGCCTGCACCAAACCGAACAAGAGGGCCGGAAGGGGTCCTAAGGCCAGACTGATCATCATCGGTGCAGCGACTATGGGGACGGCCAGAAGGATACTGTAAGGCTGAATCCCGGTGAGATTATCGGCTAATATCTGAGCCAGATAATCAGCGAATCGAATGCTGAGAACTGAAACGGCCAACAAAGAGGATAAAAAAATCATATCTCGAAGTGTGCCGGTCAGGAGGGTACCGCCCTTTACAGCCGTCTGATAGACCATATAGATGAACAAACCCCAGATTAAGGCCAAGCCGAATGATGTCCAAAGGACCTCTATCCCCTTTTTACTCTGAGTATTCATCCGGATCTTGTTCATTTGGGTCTCGGTAATCATTTCTCCTTCTCGAACGATGACCTCCCCTTTTTTTATCTGGAAAAGGACAGGGCGGACATTCTGCACAGCCTGTGTGATCCGAGTTTCGGTTTCCGCCTTATTGAAAGATAAATTAGGAACAAGGATTTTCTGGGCCAAGCTGACCGCCACAGACCGAAAGGGCCTTTTTTTACCGACCAGGAGATAAGTCGACCTTTTTTCAATCCGGTCCCGGGCTTCATTGAGGTCGGGGAATCGTTCGGTCTCATAGATTCTAAATTCCTGGTTCGAAGGTATTTTTCGAACCACAAGCCCTTTTCCTTGTTCGTTCATCAGGGTCAGTTGGCTGTTAACCACCCCGATGGCCATGACGGATTGAATCAATTGACCAAGACTGATTTCAAAGGATTCGGAAAAACGGTCTTCGATCAAAGCTCCGAATTCAACCGGTGTTATTTCAATCCCCCAAATTTTTTCTAATTTAGAACGTCCTGCATTTCCCTTTTCCTCCCGGGCAGGGGGCTGTTTCTTCAATTCTTCCCGCATGGCCTGAAAACCAAGCCGGATTCTTTGTTGCAATTCCAAACCTGTCTTTTCATCAAAGTCATAAACAGCCAATACCGATGCCTCCGCTTCCTGCCTTCTTCGTTCTGTGGCTGTCGGGTCTTCCATGAGTATGTCCTTGGAGGCCTTGATGGCGTAGCCGCGTACATCCCCTATCCGGTAGGTTGAGGCAGGGATAAATAGGCTGGGGGTATTGACCAGCAAAATGAACAGGCAAAACAGAAATAGAAGAAAGAAATTTTCCTTTAAGAGTGAAAGAATATGCAACCAGGTATTATTGACATATTCTTTTAAAGAGACTTTCTTGGTCTCCCCTAATCGGGAAGTTTTGAATGTCTTTTTCTTGTTATCTTTTTCGGATTTTTCCATGGGGTCTTTCTTTTTTATGTACGCTCATTCAAGGTTCGTCTTTTTTCTTCCAATTCTTCGTAGGCCTTGATTATTTTTTGGACCAGAGGATGCCGAATGACATCCTGCTTACCGAAGTGGATAAAAGCGATATCCTCGACCCCTTCCAGCAGTTGCCGGGCCTCGACCAATCCCGATGTTTTGCCTTCCGGCAGATCGATCTGAGTGATATCCCCGGTGATTACGGCCTTGGAGCTGAAACCCAAACGGGTCAAAAACATCTTCATCTGTTCCGAGGTTGTATTTTGGGCCTCATCTAAAATGACAAAGGAATCGTTCAGGGTTCGTCCGCGCATGAAGGCCAGGGGAGCGACTTCAATAATCCCCCGCTGGACCAGCTTGGTGGCCTTTTCAAAATTCATCATATCATGAAGGGCATCGTATAAAGGGCGAAGGTAGGGATTCACTTTCTCATAAAGATCTCCGGGGAGGAATCCCAGCTTTTCACCCGCCTCCACGGCCGGCCTGGCCAGGACAATACGGATGACCTCGTTTTTCATCAGGGCGGAAATAGCCATAGACATGGCCAGATAGGTTTTTCCGGTACCGGCCGGCCCGATCCCGAAAACAATATCGAACTTCCGAATAGCCTCGATATAATCTTTCTGGTTTTGTGTCTTGGGGGTTATGATCCTTTTCTGGGAGGTGACATAGACCGCATCCAAAAAAACTTCCTGGAGGCCGGCTTCCGGATTCTCCTTAAGAAAACGAAGGGCGAAATCAATATCATGGTCATAAAGAGGGTGGCCTTTTTTTAAAAGACCGTACAATTCCTTAAACAATCTTTGGGCCAAAAAGACATCAGGTTCATCCCCCCGGACCTGAAGAGTATTCCCTTTGGTAGAGATCTTAAGGCCAAGTCTCTGTTCCACCATTCGAATATGCTGGTTATGTTCCCCGAACAGGCTCTGGGCCAACTGGTTATTCTCAAAACTCATACGCTCTGAGGTTTGTGTTTCGTTGAATTCTGGATCCAAGGTTTTTCTAAGCATTCCTTTCTAAAAGGCTAATACAAAAATAGGGTTCAAAGAGGCTGCCGGCATAAGGTATGAGGTGTACGGTACACGGTTTTTCCTTGAACCTTGGACCTTTTCTTGACCACGTGAATCCTTAAATCCTTTTTCATGCCTCGACAGTGTCTTTCTGGGTATACGGGTAGATTATTATAACATATTTTTACTGAAGAGTATTATTTAAAAGATTCAAGGGGCCAAGGGGTCAAGCTTGCGGCGAGACCATTCGACGAGCTCTGGGCCTTGAGTTCATCGAAAAGGCTTAGCCGAGCGGATTCAAGTGAAAGGCGTGAAAGTAAAACCACGCGGTTCCCCGGAGGGGAACCTGTTCTATAGCTCGACAAAGTCGAGCGACTGAACCCTGGAATCCTTAAATCCTCGAACCCTCTTTTTGAATTAAAAATAGTAATCGATATTTATTTTTTAACAATCCTGATCCCGTTTTTGATATAAGTGCCAGGATGTTGGAATCCCTATTTCCTGTCAAATTAATTGAAAATGGTTGACTGGTTAGTAGTTGAGGCAAAACCTTTTTTGAAATCCAACCAACACCCTCAAACAAAAAAAGGCAAGTCCAACAGACTTGCCTTTTCAGAAGTATTTAATTTTCAGTCAAAAGTTACCGGATCTTTTCGGCAATGCGCAGGCGCAGCAGCGACCTTTTCAAGGCCGATTCTGCCCGTGAGAAGTCGATATCTTCGGTCCTGGCCATGGCCAGGCGTTTTTCTGCCCGCTCCCTGGCCCGCCTGGCCCGGTCGACATCAATATCCCGAGCCCTTTCAGCCGCTTGGGCCAGGATAGTCACTTTATTATTGGAAACCTCGGCAAACCCTCCGGTAACTACCAGATATTCCAGTTGGTTATCCTTACGATAGCGCAGTTCCCCCGGCTGAAGGGTGGTCAAAAAGGGGATGTGATTGGGCAGGATGCCGAATTCACCCAAGGCACCATTGGCCATAACAATATCCACCATCTCCTTGACTACCAGTCGGTCCGGAGTAACCACTTCTAATTCAAGCTGTTCCGTCATAATATTTTACCGCCTCTTCTTCTTATGCTAAGCCGCCATGCCCCGCTAGGGCGTGGCACCACGAACTATAAAAATAGCACGTGGCGGATTTTAACCTTGATCCAATTTTTGTATTAAGCTGCTGCCAATCTCTTGGCCTCTTCCACGGCCTCATCAATCCCGCCGACCATGTAGAAGGCTTGTTCAGGAAGGTCGTCATGCTTGCCTTCGATGATTTCTTTAAATCCTCGGATGGTTTCCTCGACCTTAACGAACTTACCCTCTTTACCGGTGAACTCAGCAGCCACAAAGAAGGGCTGGGACAGAAAACGCTGTATTCTGCGGGCTCTGCCGACCACTAATTTATCCTCATCGGATAATTCATCCATGCCGAGGATGGCGATGATGTCTTGCAGGTCTTTATATTTTTGCAGGATCTGCTGAACATTCCGGGCTACAAAATAGTGTTCTTGGCCGACGACATTGGGATCCAGGATCCGGGAGGTGGAATCCAGGGGATCCACGGCCGGATAAATACCCAACTCAGCAATCTGCCGCGAAAGAACCACGGTCCCATCCAAATGGGCAAAGGTGGTGGCCGGGGCCGGGTCGGTCAAGTCGTCGGCCGGCACATACACACATTGAACCGAGGTGATCGATCCTTTTTGAGTGGAGGTAATCCGTTCCTGAAGTTCTCCAAGGTCCGTTCCCAGGGTCGGTTGGTACCCGACAGCCGAAGGGATGCGGCCCAGGAGGGCGGAAACCTCGGAACCGGCTTGGGTGAAACGGAAGATATTATCAATGAAGAGGAGCACATCCTGACCTTCTTCATCCCGGTAATATTCGGCCGCGCTCAAGGCCGTCAAGGCGATCCGGGCGCGAGCCCCGGGAGGTTCAGTCATCTGCCCATAAATCAGAGCTGCTTTAGGCAACACCCCGGAATTTTTCATTTCCAGGTAGAGGTCGTTTCCTTCACGGGTACGCTCACCCACACCGGCAAAAACTGAAATGCCGCCGTGATGCATGGCGATGTTGTGGACCATTTCCATCATAACCACGGTCTTGCCCACGCCGGCACCGCCGAACATCCCCATCTTGCCGCCACGGGGGAAGGGGACCAATAGGTCGATAACCTTCAGACCGGTTTCCAAAACCTTGACCGAGGTATCCTGTTCGACAAAGGTGGGGGCGGGACGATGAATAGGATAATATTTGTCGGCCTTAACAGGTCCCAAGCCGTCCACCGGCTCACCAATGACATTCAAAACCCGTCCTAATCCAGCAGCACCTACCGGCACAAGAATCCCTTGGCCCGTATCCCGGCCGGGCATTCCACGAACCAGACCATCGGTAGTATCCATAGCAATACAACGGACCACGTTATTCCCCAGGTGTTGAGCCACTTCCACCACTAAATTCTCTTGACGATCATCAATGGCCGGATTGGTAATACGAATGGCATTGAGGATATTGGGCAGTTTCCCTTCCGGGTATTCCAAGTCCACTACCGGTCCGATTACCTGTACTATCTTTCCAATGCTTCCTTCGGTTTTTCCGGTTTCCATTTATTAAGAACCTCCTCTTAAAGGTTTTACCTTGTAAGGTAAATCTTGTTACTTTAAGGCCTCTGCCCCACCGACAATATCCATCAGTTCCTTGGTAATGGCGCTCTGGCGGGCCTTGTTATAAATTAAGGACAAGCTACTAATCAGGTCTTTACAATTACGGGTGGCATTATCCATGGCCGTCATCCGGGCGGCCTGTTCGCTGGCCGCATTTTCCAGCATTGCCCGGTAGATTTGAACATGGATATACCGGGGCAATAAATCCTGAAGGATCCCCTCTACCGAGGGTTCATAGAGATATTCCAGACCCTTGGCCTCATCCCCTTTTTCTTTTAAAGAGGCGATGGGCAGCAGGCGAAGCAGTTTAGGCCTTTGAACAGCCATATTGATAAATTCACCGTAGAGGATATAAACCTCATCCGATCCGCCTGACAGGAAGTTTTCTATGACATTCCGTCCGATGCCGGTGGCTGTCACCGGATCAAAGGAATTAAAAATGTCCGTGTACTGGGAACGGACGTCATATTTTCTGCGCCTGAAATAGTCGGCCCCTTTTTTACCCACCGGGACCAGAGAGGTTTCCACCTGCTCCTGTTTCCTGGCCTTAATAAACTTCTCACCGGCATTGATCAGGTTGACGTTAAAGCTTCCGCAAAGACCCCGGTCGGCAGTAAGCGAAATCAATTCCACCTTCTTTACCGGTCTTGAATTCATCAATGGGAAGGCCTCGGGATCAACTCGGGAAGAAAGATTATTAATAACCTCTAAAAATTTTCCAGCGTAGGGGCGGAAATTTTCCATCCGCATCTGGGCGCCTCGCAGTTTGGCCGCTGCCACCATGTTCATGGCCTTGGTGATCTGCTGGGTCTTTTTTACTCCCCCGATTTTTCTTCTTATATCTTGAAGTGTCGCCATGCTTAAGACTCTCTTTATTTAGCTGTTAGCTGTTAGCTTTCAGCTTTCAGCAAGGAGATGGATTTTGTTTAGCTGATAGCTGACTGGCTGACCGCTGATGGCTATTTATTTTGTGCCTGGAATTGGGTTTTAAATTCCCCAATGGCTTTCTTTAATTTTTCTTCCAATTCCGGACTGATTTCCTTCTTTTCTTTAATTTCCGAAAGCAAGGCCTGATATTTGGATTCCATAAAGGCCAGCATCTGAGGCTCAAAATCCTTCAGTACCTCCACGGAGAGATCATCCAAGAACCCGCGGGCACCTGAAAATAGACTGATAATCATCTTTTCCATTGGCATAGGTTGGAACTGAGGTTGCTTGAGGATCTCGACCAGCCGAATCCCGCGGTTTAATTGGGCCTGGGTGGACTTATCAAGCTCACTCCCGAACTGGGCAAAGGCCGCCAATTCCCGATACTGGGCCAGGTCCAACCGCAGGCTTCCGGCCACCTGTTTCATGGCCTTGACCTGGGCATTACCGCCGACCCGGGAAACCGAAAGACCGACGTTGATGGCCGGACGGACCCCGGCAAAAAACAGATTTGGTTCCAGATAAACCTGCCCGTCAGTGATGGAAATAACGTTGGTCGGGATGTAGGCTGACATGTCGCCGGCCTGGGTTTCAATGATCGGCAGGGCGGTCAAAGTGCCGCCGCCCAAATCATCCCGGACCTTGGCCGCCCGTTCCAGCAGCCGGGAATGGTTATAAAAGATGTCACCCGGGAAGGCCTCCCGTCCGGGAGGACGGCGAAGAAGTAATGAAAGCTGCCGATAGGCCACAGCCTGTTTGGATAAGTCGTCGTAAATTATTAGAGCATGTCGTCCAGAATCCCGAAAATACTCTCCCATGGTACAGCCGGCAAAAGCGGCAATATACTGCATGGGGGCCGGGTCGCTGGCACAGGCGGCTACGACTATGGTTTTTTCCATAACGCCGTGACGCCGAAAGGCCTCGACTACCTGGGCCACGGTGGATTTCTTCTGGCCGATGGCCACATAAATACAAAAGATGTCCGATTCTTTCTGGTTGATGATGGCATCCACGCACAAGGCGGTCTTGCCGATCTGCCGGTCACCGATGATCAGCTCCCGCTGGCCGCGGCCGATGGCGGTCATAGCATCAATGGCCTTATACCCGGTGTACATGGGTTCTTTCACCGGCTGGCGTTCGATAACCCCGGGGGCCTTCAACTCGATCTTCCGGAACTCCTTGGCGTTGAGCGGGCCCTGGCCGTCTATGGACGTTCCCACGGCATCGATGACCCGGCCCAGAACAGCCTCACCCACCGGGACTTCGGCGATCCGGCCGGTCCGTTTGACCACATCCCCTTCCTTGATATGGATGTCTTCCCCCAGGATGGCACAACCGACATTGTCTTCTTCCAAGTTCAGGGCAATGCCGTAAATACCTTCGGGAAATTCCAAAAGCTCCATGGCCATAGTCTTTTCCACCCCATAAACCCGGGCGATACCATCTCCGACGGACAGAACGGTCCCTGTTTCGCTGAGTTCCACTTTTTTATCAAAATCTTGAATCTGCTGTCTTATAACTTGACTGATTTCTTCGGCTCTGATTTCCATATCTAAACACCCTCACCCCTTCTTAAGGATTCTGTTAAACTCTTAAGCTGAGTTCTTAAACTTCCATCCAAGGTCAAATCCCCCACCTGGGCGACAATCCCGCCAATAATGGAAGGGTCTTGCTTGACCGTGACCACAACCTCTTTTTGAACGACCTCTTTCAAGGCCGATTGAATTCTTTGAACGATATCATCACTGAGCGGGATCGCAGCGGTGACCAAGGCCCTTTTGATATTGGACAGCTCATCGGTCAATTGGCCATAGTACACACTGATATCTTCCACATAACGGATGCGCCCCTTGATCATGAGAAGCTGAATGAAATAATTAACAATCGGGGAGAATCCGGCCTTTTCCAATATCACTTTCAGCAGTTTGCTCCGACTGGTAAAATCATAAATCGGACTGTGGAGAATATATTGGGCCTGAGTCTCTCGCTTCAATAATTCACTAAAGGCTTTCAGCTCTTCCCCATACTTAAGATAGTTCCCGTCTTCTTTTCCCAGGGAGAGAAGTGCCCTTGCATATCTTCGGGAAACAGTAAAATTTCTCAATTAATGGGTCACCACCTTCGTTAAGTATTCACCGATCATGGTTTTTTGATCGTTCTCGGTGATATTCTTTTTCAATAATTCCTCGGCCATCCGAACAGCCGTTTCAGACATTTCCTGTTTCAGGGATTGACCGGCCTTCTGAATTTCCTGCTGGATGGTTATTTGGGCCTGATCAACAATCCGCGATGCCGTTTTTTTGGCATTGTCAATGATCTTTTGTTTTTCTTTTTCGCCTTCGACCTTGAATTCGGCCAGAATGGTCTCTCGTTCCTCTTTGATATTGGAAATCCGTTTTTCCAGGGCCTGAAATTCCCGAATGGCCTCTTCCTTTTTGGCCTCTAAGTCCTGCAGTTCTTTTTGGATGGATTCCCGGCGATCACCTAAGAATTGCTTTAAGGGTTTTCTAAGCAGATAAAAAAGGACCCCGAAAAAGATGATGAAGTTAATTGCCCGGAATATGAGGTCCCAAATTCTTTCCGAAGTTTCTCCGCCATGGGCCGCAGCAGCCCCGTGTCCGGCAGCCCCGCCGGCTGCCCCGCCTTTACCGCCCGAAGAGGCATAGACCAATCCCCCATAAATAATCAGAAAGACAATCAAAGGGAGATAGGGTTTGATGGTTTTTAACAGGGTACGATAAAAGACTTGAATAGAAGAAAAATGAGGGATAAACATTTAAATCGTCCTCCCTAAAATCTTTTGGGCTATTTCCCGGGAGAAGGAAACTACTTCTTCGGAAAGCTTTTTTCTGGCCTCTTCAACCTGCTGGCCGATCTTTTGCCGGTTTTGGGCCAATTCGGCTTCTATCTTCTGGCTGGCTTGCTGCAGAAGTTTTTTTTCTTCTTCCTGCCCCTGTAATTTAAAGAGGTTTTTTTGTTCAAAGCCGTCTTTTCTGGCCTGCAGTAACCTATCCTGATAATCCTGATCCTTTTGAATCATATCCGAATGGGCCTTTTGGGCCTCTGCCGCCAGATTGGCGACCTTTTCCGCCCGCTGTTTCAGGATGGTTCGAATAGGCTTATAAAGGAGGATATTTAAGATAAGCATCAACAAAAGGACGTTTATAATTTGGTATATAAGGGACTGGTCGATATTAATCATTTTTTTAACCCTTCCTGTATTTTAGAAAGATTAACCTGGAAGTAACAAAAGAAGTGTTTATGAGATTAATGATTTGATTTCATACACCATAAACAAGAATTTCTTATCGTATTTTTTATCTCCTGTCAAAGGTTTTTTGAAAAAAAGTTCTTA
The DNA here is from genome assembly GCA_049520575.1 of Thermodesulfobacteriota bacterium. Classification (GTDB taxonomy): domain Bacteria; phylum Desulfobacterota; class RBG-13-43-22; order RBG-13-43-22; family RBG-13-43-22; genus RBG-13-43-22. The sequence goes on from JBEKPQ010000013.1 coordinate 25,590, forward strand.
AATTTCAGAAAGACCACGACCTCCTGCTGACGGGCTTTATTTTTTAGGTTTTCAGAGACCCATTTGATTTAATCCATTGAAATCATATTAAATATAATTTTTCTCCCATCGGACAGGACGGATTCAGGTTTCTTGCCCCCTGAAAAAGTAATTTGGGGGAGGGTGTCCGGAAACAGGATACAAATGCAACTCCTCCCCAACCCTGGAATAATTGCTTTAGCTTTTTCAATTCCTGATCTCTCAAAAGGCCCCGACCAGCCGGGATTTCATTTTTTTTCTGAATGCAAATGCCAACCGCATAAGGAGCCAGTTCCGGTTTGATGTCAAGATGGGGGAAACACATTTAAACGATGTGGAATATTATATGAGTTTAATTAAGGAACTATGTCAAAGGGCAAAATTAAAAAAATTATCATTAAACCTTAAACCTTTGTCGGGTTTTGAATGGTTTAAAGTCTTGATGGCTGTCAAATAAAATTTAAGCCGATTTTATAAATCAAGTAAACACTTCCCATAGAAATGTAGTGGGACACTTCCTGTATTAAACGTTTTTCCGTTTCCAGGTGTGGCCTACCTTGGTGGCTGTTATAATTTAGGAAATGCCTCCTTTTCCCTTTTATTGCCGAAATTATTAACCCGTCCTTGGCCTATCTTATTTATTTATCCTTTTTCCCTTGACTTCTTTTCCATGATTATTTTATTTAACTATTTATGCTTACAAAGAGAATCCTTACCCGATACTCATTCAAATCCCTTACCAAACAGAGAAATATAAACTATTGCCTTTGGCAGGGTATCATGCTGATGGGGATATTTCTTTTGACCGCATCCGGAGTGCGAAGCCAAGGGCCGACTTTCCATTCTATCCTGACCAAGGACAAGGCCCTCCTTACTCCTGATACCTATTTTTCCTTAAGCGATCGAATCTCCCTCAACACCATTTGGGACGGACTTACAGGAACCCACGAAGAGACGGTGCTCTGGATCGAACCTGAGGAAAAAGTCCATGAAACAACTCGTTTTTTATTTACTGTCCCCTCGGGAAATATCTCTTGCCGGACTTCGGCCTGCTGCCTGAACTTCAACAAGAAAAGGTTTTTTTTGTCTGCCAGACAGATAAAATATATTGGTCATTGGAGGGTTCAACTGTTCCTGGATGGAAAATTCTTGTCGGAATATTCTTTCTATGTCTCCTGATCATAAAAAGGCAGCCGAGTACAATCAGATAAGAAAAAGGAAACCAATGAATCTGAAACTAAATGATCCTGAGATCATGGTGGAACTTTTTGTTTCCTGCCTCATCTCTTTCTTTTGGGTGGGTTTTTACCACTACCACTATAATATATCTTTTTTTAATTCCCGGGTAATCAATTGGTGGGCATTTCTTCTTTGGAGTTCGGGATTATTTATTACCAATAGATTTTATCACCTATTAAAATTGATTGTGAGGATGGTCTGGGTGAGGATAGTTCTCTTATGGCTGGCTTATTTTTCAATCCTCCTCCTTGTTGAATATCTTGGATATTATGTTATTGGGATTCGCGAGATGACTTCTGAAAAACCACTTCTTTTCGGGCTTATCCATGGGACGATTGTTTTAAAAATTTATTACCTCATCGCTGGGATTGTTGCCATTTTCTTAAGCGGCATTTTAAAAAAGGCCACTCAGATAATTTTTTTCTCTGAAAAGGAACAAATCAGAGAAACGCCTCATGTCTAGCACATCAAATTTACCGCTAAAAAAAGCTGAAATAGTTTAGGTTGACCGGTGCCGGGAGGATATTGGGTGAAAGGATTCGGTCGTCGTTATTGGACAGTGGTTCTCGTTGCCCTCCTAGCCGCTCTGGGTATCTTTTATTCAACGAGTCGAACTCACTCCGCTTATTCCCAACAGTATATTGAATGGCCGTGGCTCCCCGGCCAATGTGAGGTTTTTTTCGATCGGGAATCTCTCATCATGGCCGAAGACGAAATACGTCAGGCGGTCAATTCCATCGACTTGGAAATGTTCATGATCGGAGGTGAGATCGGCGAACGAATCCTTCGTTTAATGGACCTCAAGGCCAGGCAAGGCGTTCGGGTTCGGTTGATCCATGAGGAAGGTTTGAGCATTAGAATAGGGGTCCTTCTTAAACGATGGTTGTCCTCCTGGGGTGTTTTGCCTGCAGACTCTCCTCAATTTCATCATATTCCGGTCGCCGACCGCCTCTTTTCTTCTGAACTCCGGGATTCGCCGATCTTAAAGGCCACCTTTCCCCTGAATTTTTTCCCGAAACACTTTCCCCCTCCTCTTCGTTTAGCCCACGACAAAATTCTAGTCATCGACGGCCGAATCGCCATTGTAGGAGGAATGAATTTCTCCTCGGCCAGCTCCGGCAATCATGACTGTGTGCTGCGCGTAACCGGACCGGCTGTTTCAGGACCTGCCGCAGTCTTCGAGTATGACTGGAGGTTATCGACCAAAAGACAGGCCTTTTTCCCTGCACAATTACCAATTTCAAAGGTCAATCCCAATCGGGGAAATAACCCTGATACGTTTCGTTATGCAGTCTCCCGCCCCCACTGTGAAAATCAGCGAAGGCCTCTCGTAGACTTGATTTCTAAAGCACACCAGCGAATCTGGGTCGAGACATTTTACCTTACCGACCCAGAAATCATCCGGATGTTGGCTGGCGCTAAAGATCGGGGGTTGGACGTCCGTATTATCATAGACCCTAACGAGTTTTCCTTGGGTCTTCCCATGCACGGCGCCCCCAATCTCTCCTTCTTGAAAGATTTTACCTCCCAGGGTATTCCCTATCGCCTCTTCCAATCCAGACCCGGTACCCAGATGCATCAAAAAAGCGTGATCATTGACTCGTCGATAGTTTATGCCGGGTCCACGAATTTAACTGTGCAGAGTTTTGCTTCGAATACGGACAGTTCCTTTTTTATTAAAAGTCCCAGAGTTGTTGCCCGATTCGAACAGCGCTTTGTTGAGGATTGGGAAAAAAATGCCATTAGGCCGGATTTGGACAAATACAAAGGCCGCAAATTGTATCTGACCATTGTTCGTTTTTTAAGCCGTTTTATCTGATTCGGCAGGGATGACCTATTAAATCCTGGCCGATTTACGGTGTTTGTTTCATCTCCAATAATTTTTCTTCTTGTTCTGCGAAGTCTTTTGTGAAATTGGGGAGCACTTCTCAAATTAAACGTTTTTTCATTTCACCGATTGATCTGCCTTATTCGCTTTTTCAATGTCAAGTTATGTTCCCCCTTTTTTCTTAAATTCAAACCTTAAAATAGCCGCTTAAAGTTCAATCTTAAGACTTAAGAAAATCGCCTGCTTCAAGTTAAGGATGCTGACGAAAATTTTCCGACTCAAAACCCTTTACTTTTCCAAAAAAAAACCCCAAAATATCTGGACAAGGAATGCTTGGCCATCTCGGGGTGGTGTTTAACTGGCTCCTCGATCCAAACCACTGGAGTCCTTCGTTTACCCTAATGCAACTTTGAAAGTTTACTATGTGAAAGGAATGACAAAATGATCTCTCTCCCAAGGTTTACAGGATTTCCAAAACAGACGGTTACCTTTTTCCGCAACATCACCAAAAATAACAACAAAATGTGGTTTGATCAAAACAAGGATGTTTATGAACAGCAGGTCGTGATTCCGGCCAGGGATTTTATCGTGGCGATGGGTGATAAGTTGAAAAAGATTGCCCCTGGGGTTCATGCCGATCCACGGGTCAACAAGTCTATTTTTCGCATCAACCGGGATATCCGTTTCAGTCATGACAAAACCCCTTATAAGACCCATCTGGGCATCTGGTTCTGGGAAGGTTCCCGACCAAGGATGGAATGTTCCGGGTTTTATTTTCATCTGGAACAGAACAGGTTCATGCTGGGAGTCGGGCTGTATGCTTTCCCCAAAGATATACTGGAAACCTATCGCCAGTCCGTTGTCCATCCGAAATATGGACCTGCCCTGACTAAGGCCATAGCGGGTATTAAGAAAAACAAGGGTTACTATATAGGCGAGCAACATTATAAGAAAACACCCCAAGGGTTTGATCCCGACCATAAAAATGCCGAGTATCTTCTTTATGACGGACTCTACGCCGGAGTGGAACTGCCGGTTTCATCGGAACTGTTTTCCGAAGGGTTGGTGGATTTCTGTTTTGAGCATTATAAAAAAATGGCCCCCCTTCACCGATGGTTGCTGGCCCTGACCGAAAGGGTTTGAGGGGGGAAGGCCGCAAAAGGATTGACGATTGTCTTACTTCTGGTGGGGTTATCGGCCAGTCAGCAAAGCCCAGAATCAGAAGATAAAGATAAGGTGAAACCAACTATGACTAAAGAAAATCAGAACATCAAAATCACCACCTTTGCCGGAGGCTGCTTTTGGTGTAGTGAGGCCGATTTTGAAAAATTATCCGGAGTGGTCAAAGTCGTTTCAGGGTATACCGGCGGACACAAAAAAAACCCCACCTATCAAGAGGTTTGCCAAGGATCCACGGGACATGTAGAAGCGATACAAGTTTACTTCGATCCATCGAAGATATCCTATCAAGACCTGCTTAAGGTCTTCTGGATGCATATCGACCCAACCGATCCCGGCGGACAATTTGCCGACCGTGGTTCGCAATACCGCACCGTCATCTTTTATCATGACGAAGAGCAAAAAAAGCTGGCCGAGAAATCCAAAGAGGCATTGAATCGTTCCGGGAAGTTTATCAAACCCATTGCTACCGAAATAAAACCCTTGGGACCGTTTTATGAAGCCGAAGCATATCATCAGAATTATTGTCAAATGAATCCATTGCGATACAAAACCTACCGGTTTGGGTCGGGCAGAGACCAATTCATCATAGATAATTGGGGAGATAAAAAGCCGACTTCTCCTCCAACCGGGAAAGTCTACCGGAAACCGAATGAAGCCGATTTAAAAAAGAAACTTACCCCTTTGCAATTTGAAGTGACCCGGCAGAACGGCACTGAACCTGCTTTTAACAATGAATTCTGGGACAATAAAAAAGAAGGGATCTATGTGGATATCGTTTCAGGAGAGCCCCTCTTCAGCTCCCTGGATAAGTATGATTCCGGTACCGGTTGGCCGAGTTTCACCAAACCCCTGGAGCCGAATCATATTGTAGAAAAGGATGATCCCACCCTTTTGATGCAGCGTACCGAAGTCCGGAGCAGAAAAGGTGATTCCCACCTGGGGCATGTCTTTCCCGACGGCCCGAGGCCCATCGGACTGCGCTATTGTCTCAATTCTGCGGCCCTGCGCTTCATCCCCAAAGAGGATCTGGAAAAGGAAGGGTATGGGGAATATAAAAAGCTTTTTAAAGAAAATTAGGGCCTACGACGAAAAGAAATTTTGAACTCCATTTAATCCGTTGCTTCAACGACCCTCTTAACTATAATGAAACTATCTACAACAAGAAAGGGAAATGGATTATGTTAAAGGCGGCGGTCGTCGTTCAACTCCTTTTTATTCTCCTGATCGTCGGGTTCAGTACCTATCAGCTCTTTCAAGGCCGCTTTGATTTGGCCCTGGGTATGCTGCCCATTCTGATGGGCTATTATTTATTTATCACCGTCCGAAAAAGAAGAAATCTTTCTACTGAAGAAGATGATGAGGAGGGATAGAAGATGGCCCTTTTTATTTCACCAGGGCCTCGGCTATCATGGATGAAAGAAACTGCACATTCATTCCCATTTGATAATGGTCGTTTAGATCGCTGAGTTGGGTATGGCAGTTTTCACAGGCCGTGGCCAAGATCCTGGCGTCGGTTTTTTGGACTTGCTCCACCTTCACTTTTGAAGATTTCATGCGAAAATCCAAGGTGTCTTCCCCCAGGGCCACCAGCCCCCCGCCACCGCCGCAGCACCAGTTATAGCGGACATCATCGATCATCTCCCGAAAATCGTTGGTCAGGTGCTTTAAGATGTAACGGGGTTCGTCGATCACCCCGCCATTTCGGGCGAGCTGGCAGGGGTCGTGATAGGTCACCGGGTCTTTGAATTTATTCCTGTCCAGTTTAATCCGTCCCTCCCTTAACTATCGGGCATGGACTTCGGTAATGGAGGTGACCTTGAAGGGCTGTTTCCCTGACTGTTGTTTCATAACCCGGAAGGCCGTTCCGCATTCGCAAATGCAGACTTCTTTGACCTTGAGACGCAGGGCTTCATTAACAATGCGATCGAGGATCAGTTTGGTCCGGGTCGGATCCCCGACAAAGGCCCCGAAATTGACCGCCTCAAAAAAACTTAAGGTCCAGTTTTCTTTGGCGGCATTGAAAATGGCCGCTGCCGGAATAATCGAATGGGCCCCGGCCAAGGCTACATACAGCAAGTCCGCCCCTTGCTTATCTATGGGGATCGGGTTTTGCCCGGCCTCGACCTTCCACTTTTCCACCACCTGGGCTTCTAAATTTATTATGGCCGTCAGAAAGCCCTCTTTAAACAAGTCTAAGGACTTGCCCTTCTCTATGGAAGAATCGGCCAGCATGCTCAATATCTCCGGTTCCGTCCCGGCCCCGACCAATAACAGTTTGGCAATGGACATGAGCATCTGCGTGTCAATGCCGTGGGGGCAATAAACCATGCAGCGTCTGCAACCCGTGCAGGAATAAGCGGCCTCGTATAATTCCTCCAGAGCCATCTCGGTCAATGCCTTGGGTTCACCCAGGGCCGCAGCCGGATTCCATCGGCCTTTAAAATATTTTTTGTAGATTCGTCGCACAATCTCGTGGCGATAGGCGGCGATGTGTTTGACCTGGCCGGTGGAAGCATAGACATGACAGGCGGTGGTACAAGTCCCGCACCGGGAACAGGTTTCCAAATATAGCCTCATGGCCTGGGTTAACTTCGACTGGAAGAGTTTTAAAAGATTCTCTCGGGTCTGGCTGTCCATAATCAACCCCTCCTTAACTTATTCATGGGGATGGTGAAAAAAGAATGCACGATCTTGCTGAAGGGGAAGAACATGATAAAGAGGTTGGCAAAGAAGACATGCAAGACCAGCATAAAGGAATGTCCGGACTGAAAGACCGCCGACGGGAGTTCCGGTCGAAAAAAAAGAAGGCTGCTGAGATAGGTCTGATAATCTCCGGGTGACATCTCCCCATAACCGTACCAGCGCCGAGCCCAGTCCATTTGGCTGCCGAAAAGGACGGTCAAAAAGGTGAGAATCAAAAGATAATAATCTTCAGGGATCGACAATTCCCGGGTAGGAGAGGCAAACCGCCTGAAGAGCAGATAGAGCAGGGCGATGATCAAGGTCAGACCGACAAAGCCTTTCCCCAGAAAGATCTCGTGTTCCCAAAACTGGAAAAAAGTGAATCCCTTAAACAGCTCCAAATGCCCGATGATCAAGAGTAAGAGGGCGATATGGAAGATCATCAAAAAAAACCACAGGACCGGATTGTGCCGTCGAACGGTCGGCAAAAGAAAACTATCGTGAAGGGCCCATAACCATTTGGGCCTCTTCTCGGGAAATATTTGAAGGGTTGTGGGTTATATGGGAGCCCGCCAGATCTTGACTACCCGGTAGATGAATCCGACCACAAAAACCAGAAAGGCCAGATAGACCATGGGTACCAAGACAATGTAGGTTATGGTCTGCATAGTATTCTCCTTCGGGCCTTTTGCCTTTAACTAGGGAAAAAACTGAACTAAGAATTTGATTGTTTTGTTTACCGTCATGCCGGACTTGATCCGGCATCCAGGAATTTTGAAGAATAAATCAACCTGGATTCCGGCTTTCGCCGGAATGACGATCCATTCCCCGGGAAAGGAACATTTTCATCCTTCGTGGCGCCCAACAAGGGCATGAGGGTTAAGTTCGATCATCACCAACTTATTTGGAGATGATCCAGTATTATTTATTTCTTTTGATATAAATTTTGGTAACCCCATCTCCCTGGTCGGTTTTCAGAATCTCATTCCCGCTGGTCCTGGCCCAGGCGGGAAAATCGGACAAGGCCCCTGGGTCGGTGGTTATGGCCTCGATCACCTGTCCAACCTGAATCTCTTTTATGCCTTTGCTGACCTTGACCACCGGCATGGGACAAGGTAACCCTTTCAGGTCCATCACTTTATCGACTTTGATTTCTTCCATGATTTTTTCCTCTCTATACTAAAAGATGAATTCTCAAAAATCTTTTATACTGCGCCGTCTTAAATAAATAATTGGATTTTGCTGTTCATAGCCTCTTCCAAAAATTTGGCCACACCGCAAAAGGTCAAATCAGGATAATTGATCATCTCTTCCCGCTTAAAACCCATGAGGTCCATGGACATTTCACAGACATAGATTTTGACTCCCAACTCCCCGGCCATCCGGATCATTTCTTCCAAAGAGGCTACATTTTTCTTTTTCATCAGGGATTTCATCATAGCGGTCCCCATGCCGGCCATATTCATTTTGGACAACTTGGCCCCACCGGTCCCTTTGGGCAACATGGCCCCGAACATGGTTCCCATCAGGTCCTTGCCCCCCGTCCGTTTGTTTTTATCCCTCAGAAGCGGGGTGCCCCAGAAGGTAAAAAACATGACTACTTCTAGACCCATGGCCACCGCCCCAGTACCTATGATCATGGCGGCCAGGGCCTTGTCCAGATCACCACTGAAAACAATCAGAGAGATTTTATTTTCTGCCTGTTTACCGGCCAGGTTTTCCACTTGGCTTTTGAGGTCGGCCATCTGTTTTTCAAGTTCTTCCTGCATGGATTCCCTCCCATTTTTAATTAAGTTAATTAATAGTGTTAACGATATGGACTTACCTTATGAATCAAACCAATCTTTCTTTAACCACCTCCATGGAAGATCGGAGCAATTCCAGGGAAGAAAGGACCGCTTTCCGGTCCTCAGGTTTTAAATTGGTCAATAAATGATTATGGATTTCTTTAATAAAGTCGTTGAGTTCTTCGGATTTTTTTTGTCCGGCCTGGGTCGGGCTGAATAATTTTACCCGCGCATCTCCAGGATCATCAATACAATGGATGAGCTTTTTCTTTAATAATCCTTCCATAATTTTGGTCACCCGACTCTTGGCTACCTCCAATTTTTGGGCCATGCCTTTGACCGTCTGATATTTTTCATTGTTAAAAATGAGGATACTACGCAGTTCGGCTGGGGTAAGATTAAATTTTTGGGATTGAAAAAACACCCTCTCTTGACAACAATGGATTATTTGTTCAATAAGTTCTTTGAGCCTTCCGGCCTGATAAGCGGCTAATCTTTGATAATTTTCTTTGGTTTTATTGTTCATAGTGTTAACAATATAAGGTCAGCGACTCATTTTGTCAAGAAAAAAATGACGGGAAATCCTTAAAGGGCATCCGAGGTCTTTTCCCTATGGTTGTCTAAGAGCCACCTTTTCATTGACTATCAAGACCTGCATGTCCTATACTCAAACCAATTTAGTTTCAATGCATAGAAGATTAAAAAAGGAAGAAACGGTTATGCAAAAAGTTTCCGTCCCCTCACATCTCTGGTATGAGAATCAAGAGCGGGAATTGACTTTCCCTGATCGCTGGAAAATCCAGAATCTTAACTCACCCGGATTCGAAAAGCCCGGCTTGAATTCTCAACAAATAAAAGAAAAGATCGATCACCCTATTGAGGGTATGACCCTGGAGGAGTTGGCCCAAGGGAAAAAACAGGCGGTTATTGTCTTTGATGACATGACCCGGCCCACTCCGGTCAAAGACGTTGCCCCGCATATTTTAACTGCTCTGCATCGAGCCGGCCTGAAGAAAGACCAGATCCGCTTTATCTGGGCCCTGGGCTCTCACGGGGCTTATGACATGATCAATGCCCGCAAGAAATTGGGGGAAGAGATTGTGGAAAACTATGCCGTTTACAACCACGATCCTTTTCAGAACACCGTGTGGGTCGGAAGGACCCCGACCGGTGTGGAACTTTGGTACAACCGGGAATTTATGGCCTGCGACCTGAAGATCGGTATCGGCTGCATCACTCCCCATGTCCATGTGGGCTTCGGAGGAGGGGCCAAGCTGATATTGCCAGGAGTGGCTGCGATTGAAACCATCAATCAGTTCCATAATCAGTTTTTCCGTGATCCTGCCAGTACCGGCTTGGGAAACTTTGATAATAACATCCTTTGTGCCGAGTGTGATGCCGCCGGAGATGCCGTGGGGCTTAATTTCAAGGTGGATTGTATGATCAACCGCCGGGGGGAGATCACCAATCTCTTTGCCGGTCCATTCCGGGCCACACATGCCGCCGGTGCCCGGGAAGGAATGGAGCACTATGGAATCCCCCGTTCCACCGGTTATGACCTGGCGGTTTGTAATGCCTATGCCAAAGCCAACGAATCGGGCATTGCCTTTGTTCTTGGTTTACAGGCGCTGAAACCAAAAACAGGAGTTATGGTTCTGATCTCCGACGCCCCTGAAGGGCAAGTCCCCCATTATGTGTTTCGAGCCTGGGGAACGGATTACGGTGGACGCCAGTATGCACTCCGGACTCCTGGCCTTGTCCAACATTTGATGAAAAAATTGATCGTCTTAGCACCTTTTCCCGATCGGACAGGGTTGGACCTGATCTGTCATGTGGATGATGCGGTCTTTGTCAAATCCTGGCCGGAATGTCTGGCTATTCTGGAAAAAGATTTTCCCGGGGAAGCCAAGGTGGCGGTGATTCAAGACGGGACGATGCAGTATATGAAACCGAATTAAGACGATAATAAAAATACAAGAATCCAGAATCCAGGAGTCAGAATTCAGAATAACAACATCGAAAATAGGGTGTGAGGATTCAAGGGTTTTAACTGCCATGAGTTTCACTTGAATCCTTGACTCCTCGAATCCTTGAATCCTATTTTCTTGCTAAAGGAGGGTTATCATGAAAGCCATATTTACCATGTGGAGAAATACCCGGATGATCATCCTGACTGCGGTTTGCGCGGCCATTTACAGTGCCTCCCTGCTGGCCTTCAAAACAGCCATCCCTCTGATCCCCGGCATTACCGAGGTCAGAGTGGGCAACATTTTTCCTATGTCTTTTGGATTGATGTTCGGCCCGGCCGGAGCCTGGGGCTCGGCCATTGGCAACCTGATTGGAGACATCTTCGGAGGAACCCTGACCCCATCCTCCCTGGCCGGTTTTGTGGGCAACTTCCTTTTGGGCTATCTGCCCTATACACTATGGACCACCCTGATCCCCTTTCATCAAAAAATATTTCACTGGGAGGCTAGAACCTGGCGCAATTGGGTGGCCTATTTCGTGATTGCCTTTATCTCCGCTACGGCTTGTGCTGTGGTCATCAGTGCCTTTGTCGATTTCATGGGTGTTGTTCCCTACAAGATCCTGGTCAAAATAATCACCTTGAATAACACCATAGGCAGTTTTATCGGGGTGATCCTTCTGACCTCGGTTTTTAAGTTGGTCAAGGATTATCTTCAGCTCTATTGGGGAGACGTCATGGAAGAAGCCGACCAAGGCAAGCCCCTGGCCGGACCTTTGGGGGCCTGGGTGGTCACCCTAGCAACACTCTTTGGTCTTTTTGGGGGATTGATCGCTGATTTTCCGGTAGGAATCTTAGGTTGGGTTTCTACTGGAGCCATCCTGATTGGGAGCTTTCTGTTATAATTAGTACGAAAATAGGATTCGAGGCTTTAACGGTTTTGCTATCCGAGCATTTCACATAAACCCTTGACCCCTCGAATCCTTGAACCCTTTGAGATTATGACCATCGCCGTCTCCTTCGAAAATCTTTCTTTTACTTATACTGGGAAAGAAATCCCGGCTTTAAAAAACATCCAGGCGAAGATTGAAGACGGTTCGTTTATCTGTATCATGGGTCATGGTGGAGCGGGCAAGTCTTCCTTATGTTATTCCCTCAATGCCCTGATCCCAAAATTTTTTCGCGGCACTTATCAGGGTCGGGTCGTTGTCAAAGGAACAGAAACGGCCAAATCGAATGTTGCCGGTCTATCACATCTTGTGGGGCTGGTCCTCCAGGATTTTGAATCTCAACTTTTTTCCACCAATGTGGAATTGGAAATGGCCTTTGGCCCGGAGAACCACGGCCTGCCGCGTCCTGAAATAGAAAAAAGGATTCAGGAATACCTTCAGTCAATCGGACTGGAAAATTTCAGACCAAGGCAGCCGGCCACCCTTTCCGGAGGGCAAAAGCAACGCCTGGCCATCGGTTCGGTCTTGACCCTGGAACCCGATATCCTGGTCCTGGATGAACCGACTACCGACCTGGATTCTCAGGGAACGGAAGAGGTGCTGGCCATAGCCCGGAGTCTCAGGCAGGAAGGGCGCACCCTGGTGATGGTGGCCCCGGAGCCGGAAATAGCTGTGGATGCGGATCAGATATGGTTGATGCGGGAAGGGGAACTTGTCGCCCAGGGACCTCCCAAAGAAATTTTAACGGATTTACCAAGGCTCTCCTATTGCGGGATCAAACCTCCGGCCCTGATCGAACTTTTTCAAGCCATGGGCTGGCCCGGCTGGCCGTTGAACGTGAATGAAGCCATGGCCCTTATAGATCAATACCAATTGGTTCCGAACCGGGAAGATAAACTTCCGCCAATGGTTTCTGCTCAAGTCTATGGCCCCTTTATTCTACAGGCGGAAGGCTTGGAATATATTTATTCCCTTCATGGGGTAAAGGCCTTGCTGGGAATCGACTGGAACGTTGCTGAGGGAGAATTTATCGCCCTCCTGGGACAAAACGGCTCGGGAAAGACCACCCTGGCCAAGCACTGCAATGGTCTGTTAAAACCTACGGCCGGCCGCATGCTGGTCCGGGGAAAACCGACCACAACCTTCAGGCATAAGGATTTAGCTCAGGAGGTGGGATACATTTTTCAAAACCCGGATCATCAGATCTTTGCCCGTACGGTTGAAGAGGAAGTCGGTTTCGGTCTGAAGGTCCAGGGTATGGATTCGAAAACCATCCAACAGCGGATGGCCGAAGCCTTGGAAGTCGTCGAGTTGCAGGGTTATGAACAGCAACTGCCTTTCACCCTGACCAAGGGAGAAAGGCAACGGGTGGCCGTGGCTTCAGTGTTGGCGGTACAGCCCCAGATTATTATCCTGGACGAGCCGACCACCGGGTTGGATTACAATCATCAGCGGGGCATGATGGAGTTGCTTAAGCGATTAAATCAAAAAGGGCACACCATTATCATCATCACCCATTCCATGTGGGTGGCTGCCGAATATGCCCAACGAACCGTTGTCTTAAAAGAAGGGGCTATTATCCTCGATGGTCCAACCCGGCATGTTTTTGCCCAAGAATCCAAATTGGCTGCGGCTTCTCTTTCTCCGCCTCCCCTGGTGCAAATCAGCAACCGGCTCGGCCTCCAGGCCCTGACCTTGGAACAAATGGTCCAGGAACTTCAATAATGGATATTTTTCTTTTTCTTGACCAAGACACCCCAATACATCGATTGGATCCCCGGACCAAATTGATTTCAGCCGTGATCCTTTTTGTCATCTGTCTGTGCTTTAATCATCCCCTCTACCTGGCCTTGATCAGCGGCAGCGTTTTGCTATTGGCCTTTTGGGCCGGGGCTCTTCCCAACTTCTGGAAGCTCCGTTTTATCCTTTTGCTGCTCATCCTCTTCAGTTTTGTCTTGTGGCCTTTTTTTGTCCCCGGTCCGACCCAGTGGTGGTCCTGGGGTCCCATTTGCCTCAGCCGAGAATCGGTTTTTTACGGACTGGCCATGGGCCTGCGATTGGCCACTTTTGTCGGCATTGGTTTGATTTTTCTTTCTACCACCCGCAATGAAGAACTGACCAATGGATTGATACGCATTGGAGTCCCTTATCCGCTGGCCTTTGCCCTGTCCACAGCCCTGCGGCTGGTGCCCACCTTTGCCGGGGCCGGGGCGACGATCATCCAGGCTCAGGTCTCCCGAGGGCTTGATCTGGAATCAGGGAGTATCTTTAAACGCCTGGGCAAATTTATTCCTCAGGCCGTTCCCCTTTTTATTTATGCCATTCATCACACCAACACCCTGGCCATGGCCCTGGAGTCCAAAGGATTCGATCCCAAAGCCAAACGCACTTTTTATTACGATCCCAAGATGAAGCTCATGGATTACGGGGTCCTGGTTTTTTTTGTATTGCTTCTGATGGTCCTGCTTTATTTGCGCTTGGGATTGGGTTTGGGGGTAGTCATTAAAGGCCGGCTTTGAGGTTGAAACAGAAAGAAACTTCTTGCCGATATTTATTATTCCTTGCCTGTATTCCCTTTAAGTGTTATTCCTATTTTAAAGTTGCCAGTCCGCTCAGGCGGATTCACTTTGGGAAATTAGATAAACTTTTCTCATCGCCCGCATTCCTTTTGGCAGACAAGAGGGATGCGGGCGATGTGCCTTTTTAAATGAACTCAAACACCCCCCTTACCTATAAACGTATTTTGCTTTTTTGGCTGCCCCTGGAATCCACCTGGCTTATGATGGCCATGGAAGGCGCTCTGATGAGCGCCATCATTGCCAGGATGTCCGCTCCCAAGTTCAATCTGGCTGCCTTTGGGGTGGCCTTTTCCTTCCTCCTGATTCTGGAGGCGCCGCTTATGATGATTATCAGCGCCACGACCGCTCTGGTTATTGACCGGGAATCCTTTCTCAAAATGCGGCGATTCACTTTTGTCCTGATAGGAATAATCACCCTGATGATGGGCATCACGGTTCTCCCGGCTGTGTTCTTTTTCCTCAGCCAAGAACTGATCGGTCTTCCGGATCATATTGCCCGTCTTACTTACGGAACGGTCCTCATCTCAACCCCTATCCCCTGGGCCATCGGATATCGCCGATTTTATCAGGGGGTTTTGATCCGTCACAATCAAACCCGCTATGTAGCTTTGGGAACAGCCATCCGTCTGATTGGAATATCTTCGCTCGGGTTGTTATTCTATCGAATTTCCGTATTGGAAGGTGCTTGGACAGGGGCCATCATCCTATTATTTGCCGTCATCCTGGAGGCGATTTCGAGCCGGTTTTTGGCCCGTGGTATTATTCATCATCTGCTGTCGGAAAACGAAAATAAAGAAGGAGTTGACGAGAACTCTCTGACCTATCGGGCTATTGTTAACTTTTATTTGCCGCTGGCCATGACCTCCCTTTTGGCCTTAGGGGTCCAGCCGGCAGTGACCTTTTTCGTTGGAAAAAGCCGTATGGCCATCGAGTCATTGGCTGTGCTTCCAGTCATATCAGGGCTGATATTTCTCTTTATGAGCTGCGGTATGTCCTTTCATGAGGTCGGCATCGCCTTGATAGGGAATAATAGCCGCAATTATAGGGCGCTGCGCAATTTTGCCTTGGGCTTGGGTGTGGTTACCGTCGGACTGTTGGCCTGTATCGGATTCACTCCCCTATCTTATTTCTGGTTTTATAGGGTTTCCGGCCTGTCTGCTGAGTTAACGCAATTCGCTCTTACCCCGGTTAAACTGTTGACGATCATGCCCGGATTATGGATGCTGGTCTCCTTCCAACGGTCAGTCCTAGTAAGTGCCCGCCACACCGCGCCCACAACCTGGGCTACTGGGCTGGAACTGCTGATTGTCTTGGCCACCCTTTTCGTGTCCATTGGTTACCTGGATTTCGTCGGGGCCCTGGCGGCGGCTACGGCTTTCCTCCTGGGTCGAATCGGCGGTATACTATACCTATTTCGTCCTTTTTCAAAGGTTGTAAAAACATTCAATTAAAAATTTTTTCCCACCCTCAACTCGAATGGGGGTTTGTTTGATAAGAATATTAGGTTTGAGATTGTCAGCCATGCGGTTCTGATGATTTAATAAAGTCGCTCTAAAGAAATTGAGCGGTTTCTTTATACTGGAGGAAGCACAGATAATCGTCAACGATGCTTTGGAGGCTTCCCCGCACCAGCCGGGGCATCTGTCCAAGGCCCAAGTAAAGGAGAGACCGTGAGCAAACAGACACGGGTCAGCAACCCGATATACAGTTTTTTGCCTATGGAAGTCGAGGGATTCGATTCCCTGGCCGAGCTGGCGTTGGATATGAAAATGTATTGGAATCATTCGGCCGATGAAGTGTGGAGACAGCTTGATCCGGCTCTATGGGAGCTCACCTATAACCCCTGGGTCGTTCTGCAGACGGTCTCTCGAGATCGGATCGAGCTTTTGTCGGCCGACCCGGTTTTCCGCCGGAAGGTGGAAGATCTCTTGCAAAACAAGCGCCGTGAAGAGGAATTGCCCGCCTGGTTTCAAAAAAATCATGCGGAAACCTCTCTGACCTCAGTAGCCTACTTCAGTATGGAATTCATGTTGAGTGAAGCCTTGCCCATCTATTCGGGCGGGCTTGGAAACGTGGCCGGCGATCAACTCAAAACCGCCAGTGACCTGGGTGTGCCGGTAATCGGCGTAGGACTGCTTTATCAGCAAGGGTATTTTCGCCAGGTCATAGACAAAGACGGGGCCCAGCAGGCCCTTTTCCCATATAATGATCCCGGTCAATTACCGATCACCCCTTTGCGCGAACCGAACGGGGAGTGGCTGAGGCTGGAAATCAAATTGCCAGGTTACTCGGTTTGGCTGCGGGCCTGGCAGGTCCAGGTCGGCCGGGTAAAGTTGTATTTGCTGGACAGCAATGATTCGGCCAATTTCACGGCCCGTCGCGGGATCACCAGTGAATTGTATGGGGGTGGTCCGGAGTTGCGGCTTAATCAAGAAATGGTACTTGGAATCGGCGGATGGCGACTTCTGAGCGCTCTGGGCCATAAGCCCGAAGTCTGTCATCTGAATGAAGGGCATGCAGCCTTAGCCGTGCTGGAACGGGCCAGAAGCTTTATGGAAGAGACCGGACAGCCCTTCGAAGCGGCCCTGGCCGTCACCCGAGCGGGTAATCTTTTTACCACCCATACCCCGGTGAGTGCCGGTTTTGATTGTTTCTCTCCGGGTCTCATCGAGCAATATCTCGGTTGGTACGCCCAGAATATGCTGGGCATCTCCATCCACGATTTGCTGGCCCTTGGCCGCCGAAATCCGAACGATTCTTGCGAACCCTTTAATATGGCTTACCTGGCGGTACGAGGTAGCGGAGCGGTCAATGGGGTAAGCCGTCTGCACGGGCAGGTGAGCCGGCGTATCTTTCAGCCCTTTTTCCCCCGTTGGCCGGAAGAAGAAGTCCCGGTGGGCCATGTAACCAACGGAGTCCATATGCCGAGCTGGGATGCGGAAGAGTTCGATGCCCTGTGGACAGGCTCATGCGGAAAGGACCGTTGGATTGGAACCTTGGAGAACCTGGAAGAGGAAATGCGTCGTCTTCCCGACTCCAGGCTTTGGGAGTGCCGTGCTTCGGCTCGTCAGACTCTCGTAGACTATGTACGGGAACGGCTTTACAGGCAACTGGAAGCTGCCGGGACATCCCAAGAGGAGGTTGAGAGGGCGAGACATCTCTTAGACCCCAACACCTTGACGCTGGGCTTTGCCCGACGCTTTACCCTTTACAAGAGGCCCAATCTTCTATTGCACGATCCAGAGAGATTTCTTCGCCTTCTCACGAATCCTCAACATCCCATCCAACTCCTCATTGCCGGCAAGGCCCACCCTGCCGATCAGGCCGGGCAAACCCTGATTCAGGAGTGGACGGATTTCATTCTGCGGACCGAGGCCCGTAACCATGTGATCTTTTTAAGCGACTATGACATGCTTTTGACCGGACAACTGGTGCAGGGGGTGGATGTCTGGATCAATACGCCCAGACGACCTTGGGAAGCCTGTGGGACAAGCGGCATGAAAGTGCTGGTTAATGGCGGCCTGAATCTGTCGGAGTTGGATGGCTGGTGGGCGGAGGCCTACAGCCCTGAAGTTGGGTGGGCCTTGGGAGACGGCCGAGAACATGACGACCATCCGGCCTGGGATGCCGCCGAAGCAGAGGCCCTCTACCATCTGCTCGAACAGGAGGTCATCCCCGAATTCTATGCCCGCGATGAGAACGGCATCCCAACGGCCTGGGTGGCCCGGGTACGGGAGAGTATGGCCCGGTTAACACCGCGATTTTCCGCCAACCGAACAGTACGCGAATACACAGAACAACATTATCTGCCGGCTGCAGCCGCCTATCGTGAGCGTGCGGTTGATAAAGGGGCTTTGGGCAAGCAGATGACCGATTGGCAGTACGCCCTGGAAAAGAATTGGCCCACACTGCGTTTCGGTGAACTGAAAGTGGAAACCAACGGCGAACAGCACATCTTTGATGTTCAAATATATCTCAATGATCTTGATCCTAAGTCCGTCCAAGTCGAGCTTTATGCCGAAGGTACCAACGGCGACGGCCCTGTTCGGCTGGAGATGAAGCGCCTGCGCCCTTTGACGGGCGCTACGGGCGGATATGTTTATGGTGCCTCGGTTTCTGCAACCCGACCGGCGACAGATTATACGGCCCGGGTGATACCGTACTATCCTGGTGTTGCCGTTCCTCTGGAAGCGCCTTACATACTCTGGCAAAGATGATGCGGTTTCGACTGAAGAGACATGGGGAGCGGCCTGAGAGTTCAAAAAAGTCTGAGGGTCGAAGTGCGTTTTAGTTCTGACCGGTAGATCAGGGAAGATGAAACGATTAAGTGATGGAAGATGGCCAGACTAAATCGGGACGACCAGGCCTATGGAAAAGGTTTCTTAAAAGGATTTGGCTGTGAGAAACGGAAATATTACGGTCACCAAATCCGGAAAGATGGATATGGAAGCCGGCTTTGTCCTGACTATTAATGGCGGCTCGTCGAGCATCAAATTTGCGCTTTATAAGGCAGGTGATCCGCCCAAACAGCGGCTTAAGGGGAAGGTTGACCGTATCGGCTTGCCCAATACAAATCTGACTTTCAACGACCTGACTCAGAATCAGCAGGACAGTCGAGACATCAAAGCCTCTGATTACCGGTCGGCAGCGGAGGTACTGGTCGATTGGCTCGAAGAGCGAATTGATTTCGCTTCCATCAAGGCAGTGGGACACCGAGTGGTCCATGGTATGAAATACACCGCGCCCGCGCGTATCACACAGGAATTGCTGGATGAGCTGCATCGCATTCGTCCGTACTACCCGGATCATCTGCCTGGCGAAATTGAATTGATCGAGGCGTTTCGCCAGCGTCAACCCAAACTGGCTCAGGTGGCCTGCTTTGACACGGCATTTCATTGCACTATGCCACGCGTGGCCCGGCTTTTGCCTATCCCGCGTTGTTTCGACGCGATGGGGATCCAACGATACGGTTTCCACGGCTTGTCCTATGCCTATCTTCTGGAGGAACTCGCTCGTGTCGCCGGTCCGAAGGCGGCTCAAGGCCGCCTGATCCTGGCTCACCTCGGCAACGGCGCCAGCCTGACCGCCGTGCGCGACGGTCAGAGCGTCGATACCAGCATGGGATTCACCCCTGCCGCCGGGCTACCGATGGGGACCCGACCAGGCGACCTCGATCCCGGCGTGGCCTGGTTTATGATGCAGGCCGAAAGCCTGACGCCCACCCAGTTCAACCATCTCATCAATCATGAATCCGGACTCCTCGGTGTTTCTGAAACCAGTTCCGATATGCGCGATTTGATCGAGCGCCAGGCCGCCGATGTGCGCGCCGCTGAAGCGGTCTCGCTGTTCTGCTATCAGGCCAGAAAATGGATAGGGGCATTTACGGCGGTGCTCGGCGGACTGGACACGCTGGTGTTCGCTGGCGGCATCGGTGAGAACGCTCCAGAAGTCCGGGCCCGGATCTGCGACGGGCTGGAATTCCTTGGAATCGAACTCGAAGAAAAACAAAACGTGGTCAATGCGGGCGTGATTTCCACCAATGCCGGCCGGGTTGCTGTCCGCGTCATTCATACGGACGAGGAAGGGATGATCGCCAGCACGGTCTGCCGCGTTCTCGGCCTTGGCTGAAAAAAGGAGCATTGAGTAATGGAGATAAAAACTCTTTCCCCGGAACTCCTCCACAAGATGGATGCCTACTGGCGCGCCGCCAACTATCTGTCGGTCGGCCAGATTTATCTCTACGACAATCCGCTGCTGAAGCGGCCGCTG
The DNA here is from genome assembly GCA_049520575.1 of Thermodesulfobacteriota bacterium. Taxonomy (GTDB): domain Bacteria; phylum Desulfobacterota; class RBG-13-43-22; order RBG-13-43-22; family RBG-13-43-22; genus RBG-13-43-22. The sequence goes on from JBEKPQ010000013.1 coordinate 45,590, forward strand.
ACGCTCGGGGATGTAAAGCACATGCTGCTGGGACACTGGGGCACGACCCCCGGGCAGAACTTCATTTACGTGCACTTGAACCGGGTCATCAAAAAATACGACCTCGACATGATTTACGTCTCCGGCCCCGGGCACGGCGGCCCGGCCGTTGTGGGCAACACTTATCTCGAGGGCACTTACAGCGAGATCTATCCCAATATCAGCCAGGATGAGGCCGGGCTTAGGAAACTCTTTGTTCAGTTTTCGTTTCCCGGAGGAATTCCGAGCCACGCCTCGCCGGAGTGCCCGGGCTCGATCCACGAGGGCGGCGAACTGGGCTATTCGCTCAGCCATTCGTTCGGGGCGGTGTTCGACAATCCCGGTTTGATCGTCACCTGTGTCGTCGGCGACGGTGAAGCGGAAACCGGTCCCTTAGCGACCGCCTGGCATTCCAATAAGTTTCTAAACCCGATTACCGACGGGGCCGTGCTGCCGATCCTGCACCTCAACGGCTACAAGATCAGCAACCCGACCGTGCTGGCCCGCATCGAGCATGAGGAATTGGAGCAATTTCTGCGGGGCTGCGGCTGGGCGCCCTACTTTGTGGAAGGTGATGTCCCGGAAGAGATGCATCAGCTTATGGCCGGTACTTTGGAAAAGGTTATAGAGGAGATCCGGCAAATCCAAAACAATGCGCGGAACAAAAATGACCATACCCGGCCGTACTGGCCGATGATCGTCCTCAATTCACCCAAGGGCTGGACGGGGCCGAAGATGGTCGACGGCCTGCAGGTTGAAGGCACCTTCCGATCACACCAGGTGCCGCTCTCCGACCCGGCCACCCATCCCGAACACCTCAAACTGTTGGAAGACTGGCTGAGGAGCTACCGGCCGGAGGAACTCTTCGATGAGCAGGGCCGCCTGAAACCGGAACTGGCCGATCTGGCGCCCAAGGGCGAGCGCCGCATGGGTGCCAATCCCCAGGCCAACGGCGGCCTGCTGCTGCGCGACTTGCGGATGCCGGATTTCCGCGACTATGCGGTCGACGTGCCCTCGCCGGGGGTACGCGGCATCGGCGACACCCATGTGCTCGGGCCTTTCCTGCGCGATGTGGTCAAGCTGAATATGGAGCAGAGAAATTTCCGGGTCTTTAGCCCTGACGAGACGCTCTCCAATGGTTTGGAAGCCCTCTTTGAAGTGACCAACCGCCAATGGGACGCTTCGACCGTGCCGAACGACGAATTTCTCTCGCCCACTGGTCGCGTGATGGAAATGCTCAGTGAGCATCAATGCGAGGGGTGGCTGGAAGGTTACCTGCTCACCGGGCGTCATGGACTCTTCAACTGCTACGAGGCCTTCATCCACATTGTGGATTCGATGTTCAACCAGCACGCCAAATGGCTGAAAGTCACATCGTACCTGCCCTGGCGGCATAAGATCGCCTCGTTAAACTACCTGCTGGCCTCACATGTCTGGCGCCAGGATCACAACGGCTTCACCCACCAGGATCCCGGTTTCATCGACCATGTCGTCAACAAGAAGGCCGAGGTCGTGCGTGTTTACCTTCCGCCGGATGCCAACTGCCTGCTTTCGGTGATGGACCACTGCCTGCGCAGCCGCCATTACGTCAATGTCGTGATCGCGGGCAAACACCCGGCGCCGCAGTGGCTGACGATGGACGCCGCTGTCAAGCACTGCACCGAAGGTATAGGTATCTGGCAGTGGGCCAGCAACGACCAGGACGTTGCGCCCGACGTGGTCATGGCCTGCTGCGGCGACGTGCCCACACTGGAGACGCTCGCCGCCGTTTCCATTATACGTGAGCATTTGCCAGACCTGAAAATTCGGGTAGTCAACGTCGTCGATCTCATGAAGCTGCAACCGTCAACTGAGCACCCGCACGGGTTGAGCGACATGGATTTCGATGAACTTTTTACCAAGGACAAACCGGTCATCTTCGCCTTTCATGCCTACCCGTGGTTAATTCACCGACTGACCTACCGGCGTACCAACCACGAAAACATCCACGTCCGCGGCTATAAGGAAGAGGGCACCATCACCACACCCTTTGACATGACGGTACTGAACGATCTGGACCGCTTTAACCTCGTGATGGACACCATCGACCGCCTGCCGCAGACTGGCGACAAGGGCATTTATCTGAAGCAGCAACTTAAGGATAAACTCGTCGAGCACAAACAGTATATCTACAAATATGGCCAAGACCTGCCGGAAATTCGGAACTGGAAGTGGAGTCAATAAGGAACCTAGAAAGAGAAAACGATGAATGTGGAGGAAAAATGATGCGCATTGGGATAGCGGCAGACCATGGTGGGTTTGAGTTGAAAGTGCAACTGACTGCGGCCCTCAAGGCCGCCGGATATGAGGTGGAGGACTTCGGCGCCCATGAGTTGGTTACCGGAGATGACTACCCGGATTTTGTGGTGCCCCTGGCCAGGGCGGTGGCGAGGGATGAGGTCACCCGGGGCTTGGCCATTTGCGGCAGCGGAGTAGGGGCTTGCGTAGCGGCCAACAAGGTGCCCGGCGTGCGGGCGGCGTTGATCACGGATGCCTTCTCCGCTCATCAGGGGGTAGAGGACGACGACATGAACGTGATGTGTTTGGGCGGCCGGGTCACCGGGCAGGATCTCTCCTGGGATTTGGTTCAGACGTTCCTGAACGCCCATTTCAAGGGAGACGAACGGTTCAAGCGCCGGCTGGCAAAAGTGGCGGCCTTGGAAAGAGTGTGAAAAAAAGGGGACGTCCATGAAATAATAACTAGACAAGGCCCCAAGACTTTGGCCGCTGGGGGACACCTTCCCATCCGTTATCGACAGATACTCACTTAAAGAATATTTGTTTCGAGATATACGACTACACCTACTACTCTTGCTTGGGAACTGGACTAAAAATTGAGGATTAAGGGTTGAACTAAATAATCCCCTACGGTCAAATAATGCGGCTCAGAGATTATCTTCATATGTTATAGAAAGAAGATATTCTGATTTTGTTTTTGACGAATCCCTCTGGAGATGTTATTATAGAAGCTATAGAAGCAGACCATTGACTCCCCGTGATTGGAGTTATGGGAGGTCGAGGCGGCCAGCTAATCTAAGGCATCGAAAATTTTTTATTACCGGTTGTCCTTAGTTCGGTAGATAATGCGGGACTCTTCCGGGAGATAGGTTATTCGTTCTTGAGAACAAGAGGCCCGGATGATATAGCGAGCTAGGGTTTTCATTCTGCCGTGAATCGATAATTTTTCAGAACGGTAAGGTTTATTGATGATGTCAAGCGGAGGCATTCTCATGATGAAAGGAGGTGAAATTATGAAAAAGATAATCGTTTGTATCGTATCGCTTCTATTTTTGCTCTCTGTCGCAGGGCTTTCTTTTGCCGCAGAGAAAGAGACGGTGCCGGCTCCTGCCAAGGTAGAGAAGAAGACACCTTGTGTCCACGGTAAGCACCTTCGCGGCAAGGTGACCGCAGTCGATGTGACCGCCAAGACCATCACCGTAAAAAGTAGGAAGGGTGAGGTGATTCTCTCGATCGATGACAAAACCAAATTCTCCAAGGACAAGACCATCGCCGACGTGAATGTGGGCGATTGGGTGTTCGCAAAGTGCAAAGAGATGGACGGCAAACTGGTTGCATCAAAAGTCAAGGCGAGAACTTCTCATGCTCACAAGAAAGCTAAGATGAAGGACGAGAAGAAAGAAGAAAAGAAGTAATTTTTTCCACCATCCAAAAACAAAAGGTGAAATGGGGATATCCCGTTTCACCTTTTTGTTTTTCAGAATTTGCAATCCGCAAGATACTTCTATTATGTTATGGTGGGGTCTCTGCTTGTCTGAAATAAGGGGACATCCATGATAAGTAAAGTCAAGGGAAAAACGGAGGTTTCCCCTGACCATCCGAAATACCTATCTCCTGGCGGTTTATCTTCATCAATCTGCCGACACTAGATCTTTTTATTCGGACCCTCAATGACCTCTGCAGAAGATTGAGTTTGGGTCAACCCGCCGGCCTCGAAACACCATAAAGTTGCATAGCCTTGGCCTGCATAGTCCCCAGGACGGCAAGGTCCGGCGGGAAGATCATCCTTTCGGCAAATCTATATCTTTAAAGTCTCTGTCTCAGGCTGCCTGTTTTTCTCCGAGATGTTCGACGAAGGTTTGTTGTTTGTCCACAGCCAGCATATAGGCCACCAGCTTCCTGGCTACGGCCAACGTGGCCCTGTTTCGATTTCCCTTTTGTAACTCCCGTTTATGCAAGACAGCCAGTGGGTGGTTCCAGCGAGGCGCCAGTTTGGCGGCCTCGATCAGGACGGTTTGCAAATGCTTGTTCCGTTTCTTAGAAATCGGTCCCCGTTGTTCCTTACCGGCCGATTCCCGTTGGGCACTGCATAGACCGCAGTAACTGACTGCTTGGCGAATGGAGGCAAATCGTCTTGGCTCGCCGATCTCCAGTACCCAGGTCAAAGCCGTCAGTTCACCAACCCCCCTAATGCCCATAAGACCTTCCACCCGATCCCGTATCAAATCATTCTGGCGCAAGGCGTCCACCAGCCTTTTCTGGCAGGAAGAAAATATCTCGTAGCTGGACCGGCTCAGCTTCAGAAGCTCCTTGACCGATGGAGGGATTTCTTCCACCCGTTCCAGAAACTCACGAAAATATTTTTTACCGTGAATCCGTTTCTTGCTGTAGGTTACTCCAACTTCCATCAGTAGCCCCGTCATCTTGTTCTGCATCTTGACGGCCGTCCGAACTATATGGTTCCGATATCGTAAGATCCGTCGCAGTTCCCTTATCTCTCCCGGAAGCATGTAACATTCCGGAAGAAGATCAACCCGCAGCAAATCGACTATTCGCTCGGCATCGGCCCGGTCGTTCTTTTTCTTGGCCGCTGTTATGGCTTTTAACATCTCAGGATGAGCTACTTTGAGATCAACCGCATAGGGCTTCAGAAAATCGTAAACCCAACCAGTGAATATCGTCGCTTCCATCGCTCCAATCCAAGAACCTGGAAGCCCTTTGACCCATTCTCCCAGCGACCGCCTGTCGGCCTCTACCTTTCCCTGTGCATATAAGCTACCGTCAATGGTTTTAATACAATAAAATATTATCCTCTTGTGAATGTCCAACCCGATGTAGTAAACTCTTTCCATGGAAGCCTCCTCTTGGTTTAGTTCTGGGCGAGTCCATCTCGACCCAGCCGCTTGTTCCTAAAAGTATCCTAAACCACCAGGAGGTTTCCTTCAACCTTGACTACTTATGCATTCAAACA
>JBEKPQ010000014.1:0-48466 GCA_049520575.1 Thermodesulfobacteriota bacterium
GGATTGAAACATGTTAAGGGGAACGGAAAAGAACGCTTTTTTGAGTCGCCCCCCGCGCGGGGGCGTGGATTGAAACAGTCTCTCGTACGTCAGACGATTGCCATCTGTGCGTCGCCCCCCGCGCGGGGGCGTGGATTGAAACAGGCTTACCGCCCAGGCGCTTACAAAAATATCCAGTCGCCCCCCGCGCGGGGGCGTGGATTGAAACGCCCTCCCCAGGTGGAATTGTGCCTATTTCCTCAGTCGCCCCCCGCGCGTGGGCGTGGATTGAAACTACCATACCAGTTTTTAGGGTCAAAAGGGGTCGGGCCACGGGAGGTATTTGATCTGATATGGTATGTTGTCAATTCTGACCCTTAAAATGGGGCTATTTCAAGTTTTTCGAGGGCAAAAAAGACGTTATTCGAAAAACAAATGGCAAGAGCAAAGTGACATTACATTCCAGTGTACATCTGGCATATCACCCATCGGTGCCATAAAGGAGAATTCCTTCTCGGATTTTCAAAAGATCGCCACCGCTATTTGTAGTGGTTGTATCAGGCCAGGAGCCGGTATGGATTGACGATCTTAGGTCCATCATATGGGGCTGTTGGACGCAGAACTTTCATCGAGAATGATGAAAGCACTCATGGGCTTTGGGGCCTTGGGTAGAGATGTCAAAGAAGTCGCTGGTGTGTATCAACTCCGAGAAGGAAATTCACCCGATCATGCTCTTTTCAGGCCTGAAAAAGACGATATAGGCCCTGGAAACACTTTTTCTGGGACATTAATTATAAATAATCAACAAGTTGAAGTGGCCCGACCCCAGATTCAACCCAACTTCCTATAAGTGAGCGTTCGATAATTTTTCAGAGCAGGCACTATTTCTAATCGTATTCCTTAATCAACCCACCATTTTGCTATAAAACTCCTGTTGACACACAAATTTTGTCTTCATATACTCCAACTACAAAATAAGAAGTACTTATCAAAAGACAAAACCTCTTGATTTTACTCTTTACGTGCCACCCGGTTTCGAAGCTGTGGCAGGCCTGCTGCGCCGAAAGTTGAGGTGACTACGGACCCGGCGAAGGGTTACACGGCCAGATTCCGCGGCAGCAAAGAGGTATGGAACCGGCTTGAAGCAGCATGAATCTCCACAATGCCGCAGGCAAATGAAAATTTAAATCAAAAAAAGAAGGAGGTCTATTATGAGTTTTGTCAAATCTAAGGAAGAAATGGTTTTTTATGATGTGCCGCAAGTCGAATTTTATGGCGCGGAAATGTTAACTGTTTATTTCGAAACCAAACCGGAAATCGTAGCGCGACTGCTTCCGGCGCCTCTCAGGCCGGCCATATTACCGGTAGGTGCTGCTTTTGTCGCCAACTATCCCAAGACGAATTTCGGCGTCTCCTATTTAGAAAGTGCTCTATGTCTTCTGGCGGATTACAACGGCGAACAGGGTATATACATTCTGTCCATGCCAGTGACTAATGACATGGCTTTGATCCTGGGGCGGGAAGTTTTCGGTTACCCGAAAAAGATTGCCAATATCGCCTTGAATAAAAACGGTGATCTGATTGAAGGATGGACGGAACGCCACGGCACCCGTTTCTTTGAGGTCACAGCTAAAATGACCGGTAAGTTCAATGATGAAGGCGTTCAACAACTGCTTTTGGAGACATTGAAAGACGAGTCGGACACCATCGTCTATAATTTCAAATTTTTCCAGGCGCCGGAGAGAAAAGGGTTCGACTATAATCCCCGCCTCATGCGAGAAATCGTTCGATTTCGTCGAGAATCCATGAAACTTGGTGAAGCTCAGATGGTTTTTCGTTCTTCGAAACATGACTATTGGGGTGATGTAGAGATCGTTCGAGTCTTAGGGGCTGTCTATAGTGTCGGGAACAACACGATGCTGCCGGGCAAGATTGTAGCGGAAGCCGACCCCGAAGCCTTTGCACCGTTCGGATTTATGAAGCTTGATGCCATGCGTCCGGATTAGAGATTGCTTTATTCAAATCCTAAGAAATAAGGAGGCATAGAATGGATTACCTCGATTTGGATTTGAGTGTGACAGCGGAAGATATGGCCCTCCGACAGGCCGCGCACAAGTTTGCCGCCGAGATCATGCGGCCGGTTGCGAAAAAAATGGACGGCATGAGCGCTGAAGCAGCCATAGCAAAAGACTCGCCGTTGTGGGATTTCCTCAAGGCCGCCTTCGCCCAGGGGTATCACTGTTCCTATCTACCTTCGGATGTAGGCGGTGTAGGTCTCACTCCGCTTCAATCGCATATTGTGACCGAAGAGCTGGGATGGGGCAGCTTCGGCCTTACCGTGCTTCTCAGCGTCATCTGTATGCCTTTCGCCCTCATCGCCGCCAAGGCACGTATCACAGGCGACCTGGTGCTTGCCGACCGATTCGTGAAGCCTTTCTGCCAGTGTAAAGACGGATCCATTCGCGGCTGCTGGGCTATTACCGAAGTGGAACACGGGTCAGATTTGATTTCCTGCGACGAACAAATATTTGCAAAATCGGATGTGCGCTGGAATGTCAGGGCTAGACAGGATGGTACGGAATGGGTCATCAACGGGCAAAAAGCTGCCTGGGTGTCCGGCGGCACCATTGCCAATTGTGCTCTCTTGTTTGCTGAAGTGGACGCTTCCAAAGGAATTTCGGGAGGAGGCGTTTTCTTTTGTCCTTTGGACATTCCAGGCGTAACCAAAGGAAAACCTCTCGAGAAAATGGGCCAGCGTGATTTGAACCAGGGCGAAATCTTTTTTGACAACGCCCGGATACCGGGGGATTACCTCCTGTTCGGCGCCGATATGTTGATGTTTCTTCACAGCGCTATCCTAAGCAACGCCAACGCTATTATGGGTAATATCGCCACTGGACTGGCCAGGGCGGCATTTGAAGAGGCGTTGAATTATGCAAAAGTGCGAGTCCAGGGCGGGAAACCGATCATCGAGCATAATTCCGTCAAACAGCGTCTTGCGGAGATGTTTACAAAAGTCGAGACTTGCCGGGCCCTTTCCCGGGCCGTCAGAGCCTATAATTCGGCACCGCCGAACGGCATACCGTTTCTTGAATACAGCGTCGCATCTAAGATCACATGCACTCGACTTGCTCTCGAAGTCGCTGACGAAGCCATTCAACTCTTCGGCGGCAACGGGGTCTGCAGAGAATATCTGCCGGAAAAGCTTTTCCGGGACGCTAGAGCATCCCTCATCGAAGACGGCAACAATGAAATTTTGGCGATGGCTGCCGGAAAAACCATTTCCGAAAGCTATCCGCGATCGCGATGATTTGAAGACATTGGTTTAAAATTTAATGAGGCTATCTTTTATTCACTTGGCCTCAATACGTGGAATCATGTAATGGCTGCTTTTATCCTGGGTTAGCCTTCCACGCTTTAAATGGGGTCGGGCCACGGGAACTTCTTTATCTGACAGGGGATGGAATCAATTCTGACCCCTAAAATGGGGCTATTTTGCGTTTTTTGAGGGCAAAAAGGACGTTATTCAAAAAACAAATGGCAAGAGCAAAGCGATAATACATTCCAGGCTGCATCTGGCATATCACCCATCGATGCCATAAACGAGAATTCCTTCTCGGATTCTCAAAGGATCGCCACCGCTATTTGCAGTGGTTGTATCAGGCCAGGAAGCGGTATGGATTGACGATCTTAAACTACATGGTCACATCCCAATTTATTCCTTCGGTTCCTCCAGCAATTCACGGATAACCGGCTTGACATAGACATCACCAATGGGGAAAGGTTTGACGGCCGCCAGTATAATCCGAATCTTCTCCTGCACCGTCGCCTGTGAATGGATGATCAAGACATATTCCCCCTTCAGACGGCAGAGCCCTCCTGAACCGGAGGAGTCTTCCCCATTTACATTTTCATAGCGGATCGCTATTCCAAGTTTACCCGCCAGTTCTTCAAGCTCACTTAAGAGGAGTTCGTTGTTCACGTGAAGGGCCTCATATTTAGGCAAAGAATCTAATACACGCTACAGCCTTTAACCTTGACCTTTTTCATTATATATCCTATTTTTTAATTCTTTAATACGAAAATAGAATTTAAGGATTCAAGGGAGTTGATCGTACAATGACAAAACGATTTATTGCCTCGGCCGATCGGCCGGATAAACTACCGGAACAGTCCTGGTGGTTCATTTTTTCCAAACGCAAACTGCTCGTAACCTCCAATGGCCAAGAGCCGACCATCCCTCTTCTCTCCAGTCCGGAGGACTTGGACTTCCAGCCTATGGAAGATACCTATCTGGGAACACTGGAAGGGAAACACTGTTATGCCGCTATCGTTCCTGATTCTGACGCAGCCCCTCTTGATATGGCTTTCCAGGATTTGTTCCAGCTCTATAGACGGCTGAATCAGGATATGCTCCTGCTGTCCTTCCGCGCCATTCATCTCCTTGAATGGTCTCAACAGACCCGATTCTGCAAAAGATGCGGGAAGGAAATGAAAATTCAGGATGGTGAGAGGGCCAAAAAATGTCCGAGCTGCGGACAGCAGAGCTTTCCCCGCATTTCACCGGCGGTGATCGTTCTGGTGGAACGGGGAGATCAATGTTTACTGGCCCGTTCCCCACGTTTTCAAGATGGGTTTTACAGTGTCCTGGCCGGTTTTGCCGAACCGGGAGAAACACTGGAAGAAACGGTGAAGCGAGAGGTAAGGGAAGAAACCGGCATTGAGGTGCAGGACATCCGATATTTCGGGAGCCAGCCCTGGCCTTTCCCGGATTCCCTGATGATCGGTTTCACCGCCAGTTATGCCGGCGGAGAGATCCGGGTGGATGGCACTGAAATCCTGGAGGCCAACTGGTTTACCTTCGACCAATTGCCCAAAATCCCTGGCAGGATCAGCATAGCCAGAAGTTTGATTGAATGGTTTATCAATAAAAATAAAAATACAGTAGAAAAGAGCGAAGGTAATATAACCAACTCCGCCTAGAAATTCTAACTGGTGTAATGGAGTATTGGAATATCGGAAGATTGGAGTATTGGAGTAATGGAGTAATGGGGAAAAAACCGAAAAAAACAATACTCCAGTACCCCATCACACCAATGTAATAAAATAAATACCTTTTCAGACTTTCGAGTAAAAACTTAGAAAATATTTTTTAAGGCGGAGGTAACTTAAACCCCAAGGTAGGCCTTTTTGACGTTTTCATCGTTCATCAGATCGGAAGTCTTGCCCTGCAAGGCCAGTTCCCCGTTTTCCAGCACATAGCCGTAATTGGCCAGCATGAGCCCCAGACGGGCATTTTGTTCCACCAGGATTAAAGTTACCCCCTCCTGATGAATCTCCTTGATTTTTTCAGCCAGCATTTGGCGGAGTAACGGGCTGAGCCCAAGCGATGGTTCATCCAGCATCAGCACTTCCGGGTCGGCCATCAGGCCTCGGGCAATGGCCAGCATCTGCTGTTGACCGCCGCTCAATTCCCGGCTTTCGTCATCGAGCTTGTCCTTGAGGTCCGGAAAAAGGGTTAAGGCCTTTCCCATCGATAGCTGCACTCCTTTACGGTCTTTTCGCAAATAGGCCCCCATCATGAGATTTTCTCTGACCGTCAGAAGCGGGAAAAGCTTTCTGCCTTCCGGGATCTGGATGATGCCCTTGGCAGCTATCTTTCCGGGTTTCAGGCCGTTTATTTTTTCCCCTTTAAAGAGAATTTCCCCCTGCCCTTTTTTCACCTTGACCAGCCCGCTGATGGCATTCAAGGTTGTTGACTTCCCCGCTCCGTTGGCCCCCAGGATGGTGACAAAATCCCCTTTATTCACCGATAAGGATAACCTTCTGACCGCCGCCTTTTTGCCGTATCTAATCCAGAGGTCTTTCAGTTCCAGCATGACTAAACCGTCTCCGTTCCCAGATAAGCTTCGATGACTTCCTGCTTGTTCATCACTTCTTTAGGCTTCCCCTGGGCGATCTTGGTACCGAAGTTGAGGACGACCACCCTGTCGGCCACATCCAGCAAAACCTTCATGTTGTGCTCGATCAAAATAACAGTGACGCCTTGTTCCCTGAGCTTCTTGATCTTATCCACCACAAACATGGCCTCTTCGTGATTCATGCCGGTGGTCGGCTCATCGAGAAGGAGCACGTTAGGATTGGCGGTCATGGCCATGGCTATGCCGAGCAGCCTCTGATACCCGTGAGAGAGCCCTTTCGCCGGTAAAAAAGTATCGTTCAACAGATCAAGGAGTTTCACCAGCTCGATCACCCGGCCCACTACCTTTTCATTCTCATCCTTCCAGGTCCTGGTGTTTAAAAAAGAATGCCAGTGGTTGGTCTTGTATTGCTGATAAGAACTGATCAGCATGCTTTCAATTACCGTGGCCCCTTCATAGAGCACATTGGATTGGAACGTTCTTATGATGCCCCGGGCCGCTATCCGGTCGGGACGCAAACCGGATATCTTTTGGTCATTGAAAAATATCTCTCCCTTGGTAGGGCGGAAATAACCGCTGATGACATTGATCAAGGTGGTCTTCCCCGAACCGTTAGGGCCCACAATGCCCAGTATTTCTCCCGGTTCCACCTTCAGGTCAATATCCGCGAGGGCAGCCAGTTTGCCGAATGTTTTGGTTACATTTTTTAATTCCAAAAAAGACATCTTAAAACCTCAATAAAATATACTGAAGGCTGAAGGAATAAGGATAAAATTTCTTTGCCAATTTTGCCTCAAGCCTCAACCCTTTCACCTCTCGCCACACTTTTCACGCCTCATACCTCTTACCTCAAGCCTCGTCCCTGTTTTTTTATTCCTCCTCCTCGTCAAATTCAAACTCTTTTTCTCTCCAGACCACCTTGGTCCAAAATTTCCCCCAGAGATCGACCAGGCCGGTCCCTTTGGGCAGAAAAAGGAGCACCAGCACAATAACCGCGCCGAATAACAACTGCTGAATGCCGTATATTTCCAGGCGGGTCAGATAACTGCCGAAGGTATAAAGTAAAACAGAGCCGATAATCGGCCCCCCGACCAGAGAGCCGATACCTCCCACGATGCTCATGATCAAGATTTGTATGGACTGCCATAACCCAAGCATGGTGGGTGTTATGACCGTCACGGAGTGCGCATAAAGGCAACCGGCCAGGCCGGTGAACACCCCGGCCACCGTAAAAGCAATGACCCTGTATTTCATCAGATACATACCCTGGTGTTCGGCCAGTACCGGATTGAGGGCTACCCCGGCGAAAGAACGTCCCAGGCGGCTCTCGCCGATTTGCCGAAAAACTATAGCGGTGACGGCCACCAGACATACCGTTAAATAAAAAAAGGGCACCGAACTGGCAAAAAAATTTATTTCAAAAAAACCCAGGGGAATGGGGTTTGGCGGCGATGTTATCAGTCCCCGGGTACCGCGGGTGACGGATTCCCATTGTTGGGCAATAATGCGGATGACCTCACAGAGGGCCAGGGTGATGATGGAAAAATAGATGCCGCCCACTCGGAGAACTACCATGCCTACCAATAAGGCGACAATGCCCGAAACCAAACCGGCCAGTAAAAAAGCGGGCCAGAACGACCAACCCATTTGAGCGGTAAATATGGCCGAGGTGTAGCCGCCGATGGCCATGAAAGCCGCCTGTCCCAAACTGAATTGCCCGGTTCGAAGCACCAAGGTGAATCCCATAACGGCCACAGCCCAAATGCCGCTTAAAATAAGTATGGACAGGGTGGATTCATTGGTCGTTATTACCGGAACCAACAAGATCATGAGAACCACCAGCCCAATGACGGCTTTGGGGACAACATTCTTATAGTCTATATAAGTCATCATTTTAAGGAAGCTCCAAACAAGCCTTGAGGTCTGACCAGCAGAATGATGATGACCAGCACGAAGAGCACCACCTCGGAAAAGTAGGACAAATTGTAGGCCAGGACACAGTTGATGAAGCCCAGGATGAAGCCTCCCACAATGGCCCCGGTGAGGCTGCCGATGCCGCCGATGACAATGGCCAGCAAAGACATGAGCATGGGGATGCCGCCGATAAAAGGACTAATTGTGTAAAGGGGGGCGATGATACCTCCGGCCAGGGCCGCCAGCCCGCAGCCGATTCCCATAACTATCAATGAAAGCCGCTCCACACTGACGCCGTATAATGCGGCGGCATCGGGTTGCTGGGCCGTGGCCCTGATGGCCAATCCAATTTTGGTATAATTAAGCATGACATACAGGGCAATCATGATCACCAGAGTAAAAGAAACCACGGCGATCTTCTGATAGCTCACACTAAAAGAACCCAGGTTGAGTACCCCCGGGAGAACCATGGCCAAACCTTTATCCTGCATGCCAAAGACCATGCTGGCAGCACCTTCGAACAAAAAGATAAGCCCCATAGTGGCCGCACCCACATATAACTCGCCGGTGATGTGGTCGATAATGATTTTTTTTACCAGCATGCCCAATCCCGCCACCAACACCCCTGCCGCCAGAAGGCTTAAGGGAAAAGGTATGCCCGCGGCTGTAATGGCATAATAGACCATAAAAGCCCCCAGCATATAATACTGACCATGGGTCCAGTTCAATATCCCAAGGATACTGAATACCAAAACCATGCCAAAGGCCATGGTCATGTAAGCGCAACTTTGGATCAATCCATCAACCCATATTCCAGCCGGGGGCATAAACGCTCTCTTTCCTTATGTATCTTTTCTTCAAAGTTTCCAGGTAACCCATCTTTGATGACTTTATAAATGGGAATAATGGAATGATGGAATACCGGAGTTAAAAGCATTATTCCAATATTCCATCATTCCGTTTAGTTCAAGCTTCCAGATTCTTTTAAAAACTGAATATTAATAAATTTACTATCCTGATTCCCAGATCCTACGGTATCGGTTTTGAGGGATGTTCGCTAAGATAAACTTCCTTGTCCCCTTTGATCACACAAAGGGCGGCCGGGGTTCCGAAAACTACCGGCGACCCCCAGGTTTTTTCCCCTGACATGGTCCATTTGCCTATCGTGGTGTCAAAAGTGCCGCCCCGGATGGCTTTCATGATTTTGTCGGTGTCGTCCACCGTCCCGGCCTTTTGCATGGCTTGGGCCAGGATCAGCAAATGGTTCGGGAGCCAGCCTACCCACCCACTGTAGTTAAACGGCTTGCCTTGTTTCTTCGAGACAATCGCATTGACCTCTTGACACATCTTGATATATTTAGGATTCACCTTGGTCTTCATGAGCTCCCAGTTGGCCCAATACTGCCCGATTAAGCCCTGAGCCGCATCGGGGCCGACAACCGCAGTATACATGCCTACATCGACAAAAGGACCGGAGTGACCCACTTTCATATCCTTGAAGCCCATCTCCCAGCGCTGTTTGGCGAAGGCCATGGTCTCCCCAACCCATCCGGCGATATAAACGATATCGCATCCTGCCTCTTTGAATCGGGTGATATAGGGCGTGAAGTCTTGTTGCCCGAAGGGGAACCATTCCCTGACATACCGAATTCCATTCTTTTTAAAGAACGCATCAACATAGGCTTCCGGACCCTTGCCAATCACACAATCCAGAACCCCTATTTTTTTGTAATTAGGATAGGCTGCCACAAGGGCCAGGTGATCGTAAAGATATTGATCAAAAGAGTTATTGGCGAAAACCACGTAAGGAAATTTTTTGGGGTCGTAGATACCACCGGGAAAGACCTCATTTCCAGTCCTGGTCAGTAAAATGGCCTTGGCCTGGGTGGCCACCGTAGCTACAGAGGGGAAATTCCAGGTCCAATGTCCGGCCAGGAACTTGCAGCCGTCGCTGTAGATGAGCTGTTTGGCTGCCGCCGCACCTCCCTCGGGAGTGTTTTTGTCGTCAACGGTGATTAATTTAAAATTGTAGGTCTTGCCTCCCACTTTAAAACCTTCTTTATTAAATAGATCAATCCAGGTTAGATAGGGTTCCATACCAATCTGACCCCAGGGTGCTGCCGGACCGCTCAGACACGTTGGCATACCTACCTTAATGATGATGGGTGCGGTCTGTGCACCGGCCAGGCTAAAAGCCGTAATCGTGATGAATAAAACTGCCCACAGGATAGTCCATTTTTTCATGAGTTCTGCTCCTCCTTCTTTTTTTAATATCGAACTTGGTTCACTTCAAATCTTAATCAGTTTTTACCTTCTCCCTCCTTTCCAAGTTTTTGTCAACTGCATCCGAGGTAATTTCCAATTAACCTCCGGCAACAGCCATTCCTAAATCAAGTTTATCGCCGTCTTTAAGGGATGCATCATCTTCCTTCTTTAAGCTCCGGCCGTTTAGCAGGAACAGGCTGTTGTCCCAGAGGGACTGATTCTTCTTAACCCCCATAGATTGAAGTTTTTTCTGAAATACGGCACCGTATTTCTTCTCAATAACCTCCCTGACTTCGGTAACACGGTCGGCTTCGACGATGGTCGATGGCTCGCCCAGAAACAGCCTCAGGGGCCCGAGGAAATGGATTTGAACTTTGGCCATGATGGATGACCTCATAAAACACGAATCCCCAAAGGGACTACACTATGCGTAAAATATTCAAATTACCCGGCCCCTATTGAGTCGGCGATTTCCGGCATGCCGAGGTTTTCCAACCTTTGCTTTGACGGCTTACCGGTCATATTATCCCAGTCTCTGATAGCGTAATACTCAGGTAGCATCTTTTCCATATTGGGGACATGGCCCTCCTGTCCTCCGTCAGGGATGGGCCTCAGGATGAGTTCTGGAAGTACATCATCCTTGGAGGTAATTCCAAGCTTGCAGGAGAGGGCCCGCTGGAGTTGAAAAATACGTTCCCCGGCTTTCAATAACTGCTCCATGTTTGTATTCCAGCCTGTAGCCGCATTGATCATATCGACTATCAAAGTAAAAGGTATTTGAGCAAAATGACAAATGCCCAGGGAATCGGTCAAGGCGCGGAAGTTCTGGCTTATGGTCACCATTTCCGCCCTATCATCCCCCCAACGGTCGGCGGCATTAAGGCCCAGATCGGGATGGCCTGTCCCGCCGTCCACCTGGTATCCGTCACTTTTATTATGATCCGCTCCTCGCGGAGCAGTGGCATAAACAACCCCCATGGAGTGATAAGCCCTTGGATCGTGCATGGGGAGTTCAAGGCCCTTGGTCTGAACGGCCTCACCAGCAGGGCGGCCGTATTTTTTCGCCATCCGCCTGGTCCCTTCAGCCACCACAGCCCCAAAACCCTTGTTTTTTCCAATCAGATGTAACAGCTCTATAGCCGCGTCAGTATTCCCCCAAGTGAGTTTAAGACCGCCGGTGTCGTGGTCTGAGATTATCCCCAACTCATAGAGATAGAAGGCGTAACCGGCGCTGGCCCCACCACTAATCGTATCAAATCCATATTGGTTACACAACTCATTTAAATAAACGGCCGTGGACATATCCAGGTCGAGCCCCATCATAGCCCCCAGGGCAATCAGGCTTTCATATTCGGGACCTTCGACCTTTTCGTATCGGTACTTTCCGTCTTTGATTTGGAGCACCTTGCGACAGCGTATGGGACAGCCGAAACAGCCGGTGTGGCCGGTCTGGCAGGTCTCCACCATCGTGGCCCCGCTTATGATTGTGGCTTCCGGCATGGTGGGGGCGGTATAATATTTAGTCGGGCCGTCACCATAGGCAATAGCCGAATCTACCCAAGAGGCGGTTCCGCCTTCGTGCATCCATTGGGTTAAAAAGGCTTCTTTGACCTCGGTCATGGCTTTAATAGCGGACTGACGAAATTTTTCCAGGTCCTGCATCGGCAGTTTCGTATTGCCGCGAACCGCAATGGCCTTGATTTTTTTGGAACCCATGACACAACCCAGACCCGCCCGGCCCAGGCTGTGACCGTATTCGGACATGATATTGCCGTAAAGGACCAAATTTTCTGAAGCGGGGCCGATACAGGCAATTTGTGTGCGTTTCTCCCCACAGCTTTTTTTGATTTCTTCCTGAGTCTTGGCCGTATCCAGGCCCCACAGGGAAGCGGCATCCTTAAGCGTTGCCATACCGTCCTTGATGTAAAGATATACCGGTTTGGCTGAGCGGCCCTTGAGGATGATGCCGTCGTATCCGGCTTTTCTAAGTTCAGCTCCGAACCAGGCGCCGGCATTGGCATCGCCGTAGTGCCTGGTGTAAGGGGATTTGGTCGCACCTCCCCAGCGGCTGACACTGGGCCCACTGGTGCCGTTGAGAAGACCGGTCATGAGGATGAGGGGATTTTCCGGACCGAGCGGGTCGGTTTTTTCATCGACCAGATCAAACAGGTAGCGCGCCGCCAGACCTGTGCTGCCCAGGAAATCACGGGCATATTGTTCGTTCAAGGATTCATCGGTAAGCGTACCCGTTGTGAGATCAGCTATCAATATCTTGCCTTGATACCCGTTCACGACATCCTCCTTTTAGGAGTGATTAGTTCGGAGTATTTAGTTCGAAGTGGTGAGTGATGAGAAAATCACCCACTCCGAACTCTGAACTCCGAACTTAAAACTTGATAAAAATTTAACTCCAATTACTAACGACTAAAAATCAATCTGTTTACCCTCATAGGCATAGCGGAAAATCTTTTCCAGATCTTCTTCACCGGGCACACGGGTGACGGTTATCGTCATGACCTCATTCAGCGCCCGGTCTATCAACCCAGGCATCGATTCATCATATTTGGTCTTAGCGATGCCCAAGTCTTTGACCGAGAGCGGTTGGCCGATCTCTTTGGCCAGGGCGCGGACGCCGGCTACTAAGGCTTTGGCGCATTCTTGTGCGGAGCCGGAGGCAATTTGGCAAAAACGGGCTATCTCGGCATATTTTGCGGTTGTTTCCTCCGAATCATTTATCAAATATTCCATGGTGTAAGGCAGGAAAAGGCCGACAGTACGTCCGTGGGGCTGGTGGAAAACGGCCCCCAGGGCGTGTCCGGTGCTGTGCCCGAGTCCGGCCATGGAATTGCCGAAAGACATGCCGGCCAGCGTAGCGGCGTACATCATTTCTTTGCGCGCATCGAGATCACCCCCGTTTTGATAGGCTTTGGGAAGATACTTCAAGGCCTGTCTTACGGCAATCAATCCCGGAGCGTCCGTAAAGCTGGTACCCCAGGTCGAGGTGTATCCTTCAATAGCGTGGGTCAGGACATCCATGCCGGTCTCAGCCGTGATTTGAGGAGGCATGCTGGCTACCATCACCGGATCCAGGATGGCCACATCCGGCATACACTCGGTAGTGCCCAGCCCCACCTTGCGCTGAAATTCCGTGTCGGTCAGGACGATGGCCCAGGTTGCTTCGGACCCGGTTCCGCTGGTGGTCGGGATGGCCATTAAACGGGCTTTTTCCCTAAAATTATAAGTATCCGAGGCGATAAAAGCATCCGGTTCCAGATCCGGCCGGGCCAGCATTAGGATAATTGCTTTGGCGGCATCCATGCATGAACCTCCGCCCACACCGATGACCCAGTTAGGCTGGTATTTATTCACGGCCACACCGCCTTTCTTGATGGTGATCAGCGACGGCTCCGGTTCCACTTCATCGAAGATTTCCCAGGTCATCCCTTTGGCTTCCAACTGATCGGTAACCGGTTTTACCAGGCCGAGTGAAACAATGTTTTTATCCGTAACAATAAACGCCTTTTCTCCCGAAATTTGTGCCAGGTATTCCAAGGCGTTGTCGCCATAGACGATAAAGGGAGATGAAAAAGTCCACATACTGACCTCCTTTGTTATCCAAGGGTCTGAGGATTCACCGGGTCAAGGGTGCTGTAAATTAAGTTTTTAGTTCGGAGTTCGGAGTATTAAGTTTTTACTCCGAACTAATCACTCTGAACTCAACACTGATTTAGTCCAGCCATTCAGTATCTATTTTTGACGTGATGTTGGTCAGCTCATTGGCCGCCTTGGTGTAACGCATGATTTTGGACATGGTGCCTCGGCTCCCAGTCATGAGCTTGGATTGCTTGGTGATCAGCGCCTGCGTGGAATCAAGCTGTTTCAGGCATATCCTCTTCCAGATGGCATAAGGTGCCAGAATAATGAACTCCGGGTTGTATTTTTTGGGATCATCGACGATCTCTGACTTTCGACATTTGCCATGATACAGATCAAGATACATATAAATCGGCTCTTTGATCGGGCCGCCTTTATCGAAGATAAAGTAAAAATCACCTTCCCAGGTCCTGGCCGATTCCTCGTAGGCTTTACTTGTATTGATCTCCTCCATGTAAACATCACACCATTCCTGTGTTCCATATTTAACCATTGGAAATACCTCCTGTTATTTTTTATGCCTCTTTAAAATGATAACTCCGTCGAGGGCCCACCGGCTCTTTTCTTGACAAGTCCATTATTTTATGTCCCTATACGTTTCTATTATATCTATTTATAGGCTGTGTTAAAATGGTAGTCAATATTTTTAAGTGTTTCATTGAGAATGCCGTTTTATAGTAAAACAATGGTTTGTTTTTGAGGCCCTTTATGCCATTCTCTCAAGGCTTACGGAAAAATGAGATTTATTTCGTTCATTTTGGAGTAACACTATGAAAAAAAAGGACAAATTATTTTCAGCTCTTCTGGCTGTTTTTCCGAACATCGAGACCCTAACCCGGTTTTTCGGAAACAGCGACGATAAAAAAGCCCTGAATTCCTTTATAACCTTTGCCTTCAGAAACCATCTCATTAAAAAAGAAGAGTTTAAAAACCTGGAAGCGTTCATCCGCCAGCACGCCCGCTTACCGCTCGAATGTACCCCGCCGAATCGCCTCGATTTTAAGGAATTGTTTGAAAAGAAAGAGGAGATCCTTAAACTCAATCTTTCAGGGCGCGCCTTGACGGATCGGGTCAATGCCCTGATCGCCAGATATCGGATTGAATTGCCTCGGGTGAGTAATTCGATGCTGACACGATTGAAAAAAGAACCGGCTGATACGTTTTATAAACAAAACGTTTTAAGAAGTCTGGCCTTTTGGTTGGGTCACGAACGGGGGGATCTGGGTCCTCTTTGGAATTATGAAACCTTGATGAAACTCTGCAGTCAGAGCAAACCTTCGGAGAATTATCGGGAAGGTGTCCGGATCGGTTTTGCCCTTTACGGCCGGGGGGATGTCATCGATCATGATATCGTCGGCTGGCTGAAAAAAGCCCTTAAAAATGATATTGAAAAATCCGCAGGCTGCTTTCTGTATGGCCGATGGGGCCGGGTCCGATCCCACGATATCACTACTTTGTATGTGGATTTTCCCAAAGAGGAGGTAGTTGGAGATCCGCTTTCCTATCGACAATGTCTCCGAAGCGCTGTTTCCCTGGCTCACCAGATTGCCATCCGCTGGGCCCTGTCAAAATACTGCAGCAAGAACCGTTTTTTCTCCATCGGGATCGCCGCTGGAGAATTCAGCAATCTGGACAATTATTTACTTCCTGTTTTAAACGCCAAGCTGCCCGGGGACCCGGTGATCCGGGTGACGGACTTTGCTCGTCAATGCCTGTTGATTAATGATATTCGGGCCATATTATGTGAACGTCCGACGGAGATCACCTTATTTAACGGTGAAGCACTGACGATCTGGTGGGTCGTTGCCCTTTGGAGTACCCTGTATTTTGACTTTGTTCCCGATTTATTGGAAGATCGGATTCTGCAAAACAACCCGACGTCCATAGAAAATCTGACTCGGCTGCTCTGGCCACCGCCGGAAAACAGGCCCATGCCTGGTGAAACCGATGACCCGAATGCCGTTACCACCTTTTTTAAATTCCCCCATAATTCCCTCTTAGGCGTTGAAATCGCTAAAACCCTTTATTATCGGCGGAGATTCTGGGAAGCCATTGAAATTCTTCGTATCGTCCTTTCCATCGATCCAACCCATTTGATTGCCAGAACCCTTCGGATGGTGATTTTCCGCAATCTGGCCATCAATGCCCCTTCTTATGCTGTTGCCGAAGTATTATTCCGACAGGCGGAACAAGAGGCCCTCTACATCCAGGAGCATTGCACCGGTCAATCCGAAGATTTTTACTGTGAATATGGAGTGAATAACATGGCCAAGGCTATGCTGACGGTCAGATACCTCCGGCGGGGAATAAAACGCTTTTCCGGATTGCCGGCAGAGGTCGATCGATTGAAGGAGATCGTCTTCCAAACCCTGGATAAGGCGGAGGCGTTATTTGAGAAAGGGATGACGGTTTCTCCGTCCGGCATCCGATCCTCCTACCTTCTCGATAGTGTCAGGGTGCTCAAAGCCATTTTAAAAAACGATGAAGATATCCTGACCAATCCCCAAAAGCCCATCGATTCAAAACCGGAAGTGGTCAGACGGCCTTCAAGGGAGTTTCAGTGGCAGATCGGTTTTTTAAGAGAAGACCTTTCACCCGAGAGTCAATATGATTTCCTGGTGCGGTCGATTACCAGGTTTATTGAAATTCATGATGATTCGTTTTCCCTTCAAGCCTATCGTCCCACCACCTATTTTTGCAGTGCGGTTAGCCTGTGGGATTTTTTACCCCACCGGAACACGGCCAGCACTCAGAGGGTTATTGCACTTTTAAGGGGTGCTCTGGAATTAGCTGAGTCTTTGGAGAAAAACAACCTGTGCATCTATTCTTTTACTAGGACTTTTGGAGAAATGATGCCGGCCGGTGAATTTATTCGTCATATCAATAAATCGCTTCAAATGATCAAAAATCATATCGGAGGAAATCTGTCGAACTTAGACGACCGGGAAATCAATAAGCGGGACCAAAATGGTTCGTCCCTACTGATGACGCTGAATTTCTAAAATGGCGCGCAACCCAAGAGGCCTTCTATCTTTTCCCTTCTTTTCCGCCCTTGGAGAATTTCACGAGTCTTTGCACGAACCATTCTGAAGGACTTGAAGAGAAACAAAACCATAGTCGGTTGCTGAAGGCCGACACAGAGAAAATGATTGACTTATAAAAATACCCTAATTAAAATGATTTTCCAAATATTTTGTTTCCGAGGGGAGTTCCTTTTTGAGGAAACGAAAAAATCTACCACTTTCAGAAACGTTTAATTACCACCCCAAATCAGACTCTATTTATTGGACCCAAAAGCAGGTATTGTTATGAAGATAACCATAATTCTGTTCATACGGCCGGCAGGATGAAATCTTTTTTCACTATAGATTATCTTGTTCGTACCTATGGTTATTGGGGCATCATTATAGGTACGTTCTTTGAAGGGGAGACTATTTTAGTTGTGGGGGGATTTATTGCCCATTTAGGATATCTTAAATTACCTTGGGTCATGATAACTGCTTTTATTGGAAGCTTTGCCGGAGACCAACTTTTTTTCATCCTCGGACGCTTTAAAGGGCAAACGTTATTGTCAAGATTTAAAAAAACTCAAAAACGAGTGGATAGAATCCATCTGTTCTTGGAACGCTATAATGATTTTGTCATGGTAGGTTTTCGATTCGTATACGGCATCCGTATCTTGACTCCGATAGTATTGGGCATGAATCATAAAATTAAAGCCAGCCGATTTTTAGTGCTTAATACCATAGGGGCGATGGTTTGGTCTGTGGTTATTTCCTTCGGAGGCTATCTGTTTGGTGAAGCCCTTCATATTCTAATTAAGGATATCAAACAGTATGAACTTAGAATTATTATCGGAATATTTGTTATAGGATTACTGGCCTGGATTATCCATCGAATCCTAGGAGAAAATCGTTAGGCGGCTTGATTCAGGAAAATTCAATTTGGAAAATACCACTCCTTAAGCGTCACAACCTCTTGGTTTTTTATTCCTAAGTTTAGAAAATTCTTAATTTGATTCGTTGTGATCATTTGGAAAAAAACCAAATCTCACCGGTGAAGATGCCGGATGTGCAAAAGGCACGTCCGCCAAGGCAAAACTGTTCCTGTTATGGCTTCGAAATAGAAGGATACACCCGGGCTAAAATCGGTTCCAGATCGGCTTGCCCGCCAACGAAATTAATCGGGTATTTAAAACCCACTTTAGCCAGTTTTTTCAGGCCTGAAATGGCCCTGGGAATTTCCCCCGGCGGCAGGGCCAGAGAAATCTCATCATCGGCCACCTGTCCCATGGACCTTTCGCCATAACAGGGGATGGAGAGTTGGGGTTTATTCGTCCGGTAACACTCACCCAGGGAATCGGCGCAGGCACCTTCCCCGATGAAGAAAAACGGGAACCTTTCGTATTTCTCTTTCTGTAAACCACAAAGGAGCATCATGAGTTGAGCGGGATTTCCGTAAAACAGGAGGACTTCCGGTTCAAATTTCTCTTTGGACAAGGGGGCCAAAGCAACCGCCTCCGCCACCGGGACACGGGGGGTTTCTATTTGCTGCTTATAGGCATCATCCGCTGTTCCGAACCAGGTAGTTGAAAGCATGGCCGCCTCAGCCCTCATACTTTTCTCACTGGCGTGTTTAACCCCGTGCAGACGCAGGCAGCGATCCCCCATTTTGCCCTGTTTGGTTATGCCGATGGTCAAGCCCTGAACCCTGGCTTGATGAACGGCCTGACAAAAGGTTGTGAGGGTGGGGATATAATAGACATTTTTAACGGCCTCGAGTTCTTCGGCTTTTTCAAAACGCCTGAAGGCCAGGGGATCCGTTTTTAGACGCAACAATTTCAAAAGTTCTCCGCACACTTCAGCCCAGTTCATGATAAAGCCTCCTTTTTTTGATTGTCCAAAATCTAAATTATTAAATAATGACAAGAAATTATTTTTACCAGGTCAGTATAAAAAAATTAGGGTAATGAGTCAAGTTTGATTTATTCTTATTGCATATCTTTGTGAGTATTTTTTATCGACGGTGTTGAAAAAAAAGGTATATGGGAAGTGCAGGAATTCTTGTTTAAAGACCAAAAGGGACTTCTTAAAAAACGATCAGATTTGGTTATTACTTGACTGAAGTCTCTTGATTAAGTAAATATGGCACAATATAGTTGTCTTACATTATAGAACATGGTTTGGGAAGATGGCCGGATCTCTATGGCATACGAACCAGTTTTTCTGTTCAGTAAACCAAGGAGGATTTTAAATATGACGCGACTGATCAATAAAAATCCAGAAGAAATGACGCCGGAAGAACTCGCTCAACATCAAAGAATAGGAAAATTCCGTCCGCTAAAGCCCGATAAAAGCTACGGCGGGCCTTACGATCCCTGGATCCGCAGTCCCGAGCTGGCCAAGCGGGCAGTCAGTTTTGGAACTTTCATTTGGGGACGGACAACGCTGGAACGACGACTGATCGAGCTGGCCATCATCATTACAGGCCGATTCTGGGAGGCCAATGTTGAATGGGTAAGCCACTCCAGGATGGCCCTGGAATACGGGGTCACTCAGGAGGTCATCGATGCCGTCTTTGAACAGCGCCGGCCGGAGAAGGCCCCGGAAGATGAAAAGGTCGTCTATGACGTCTGCCAAGCCTTGCACGAAACCCATCAACTTCCCATGAACCTATATCAAAAAGCAGTCGGGTTGTTCGGCGAACGAGGCTTGGTGGAAATCATAGCCACCATCGGTTACTACACCCTGGTAGCCATGACCCTGAATGCTTTTAACGTCGGTCTGGCTGAAGGCGTCAAGGCCCCCTTCCCGCTCCAATCATAGTGAAGAACGTGACATAGAGGTTTTCCCGACCATGATGAAAAAGCTGTCTTTCCCCTTCTCATTTTTAAAAAATATAATTGATTCTCCCTATAATTCCCCTTATAATAGAACAATATCCGCTTTACCTTTTCAACCTGCATAGAAACAAGTTTCTCAAAATAGGACGGAACCATAGAGAATGAGACCTCGATCAAAAAAATGAAAGAAAAAAAATTAAGACATTCGCCGCTGTCGCCTTCCGATCAAAAGTTGAACAATCTGATCCAACTGTTATCCGACTGGTACTGGGAACAGGACTCCGACTTCCGTTTTACACGTTTTGAGGGTGCGGACAGCGAGGGTTTAGTGGGAGAAAATCCCATTGGCAAACGACCTTGGGAAACCGGTCTTGAGATCGAAGGCGGATGGGCAACGCATCAGGCTTTGCTCAAAACACACCAACCTTTTCGCGATATTGTCATGCACCGATTGCTGCTGGATCAGACGCGATGCTATATCAGTGTCAGCGGCGGGCCCTTATTCGATAGCCGCGATCGCTTTATCGGTTACCGAGGAATCGGCAGGGATATCACCCAGCGACAAAAACGCGAAAAAGAACTATTGGAGTTTCAGGCCGCCATGGACATGTCGCAGGACCTGATCTTCTTAGTCGATCGCGCCACGATGCGTTTCATTTATGTCAATGAAACGGCTGTTCAGGCGTCGGGCTTTACGCGGGACCGGGAAGAGCAGTTAAGCAGGACGCCGTATGATCTGTTGATGGTCAGTCGTGAAGAACTCGAGCGAATGTATGATGAAACCATTGCCGCCGGTTCACAAGGTGTCGTCGTGCAGATGAGAGGCCTCGTCAAGGAAGGTCGGCGACCTTACCTCGAGTTGCGTAGGCGCGCCGTCCGTTTTGGCGACCGTTGGATTATCGTGACCATCTCGCATGATATCACCCAGCGCCGGATCGCCGAGCAGTCACTGCAGCGGCTCGGAAGAATGTACGCCGCGTTGAGTGCAACCAACGAAGCCATCATGCACGCCAAATCGACTGACGAACTCTATCAGCAAGTATGCGAGGCCGCAGTCGACGGCGGCAAATTCACGGTCACGGCAGTCATGCTTCCCGATCCTGAAAAAGCCGCTTTACGAGCGGCTGCGGCAAGCGGCATTGACGCACCGGAACTGCGCGAGGCTCGTTTTTCGCTGGATGATGGACTTGCCGAGGGAAAAGGCGTAATCGGCGCAGCGTTTCGCACGGGTGAACCCTGCGTGACTAAAGACTATCCCGAAGATGAGCGTTCAAAAGGCGCGACTGAAGCGGCTAAGAAGGAGAGCAGCGCTGCCGCCGTACCGATTCTTAAGGGCGGTCAGGCGATCGGCGTCATACTGTTCCGTTCCGATAGCAGATATACATTCGACGACGAGACCGTCAAACTGCTCGAACGCATGGCCGAGAACGTTGTATTCGCACTGAACAGCTTCGAGCTTGAGGCCGAACGCAAACGCGCCGAAGAGCAAATTCAGCACCTTGCCACGCACGATTCTCTAACCGGCCTGCCCAACCGCACGATGTTCAGCCAACTGCTGAATCATACCATCCAGTCCGCGCGGCGTTATAAACGACACTTCGCCGTCCTCTTCATCGACCTCGACCGCTTCAAGATCATCAACGATACTTTGGGCCACGCGGCCGGTGACCAACTGCTGCAAGAGCTCGCGAAACGGTTCAAGCAAGCGCTGCGGGAGGTTGACATCGTCGCCCGCCTGGGCGGCGATGAGTTCGTCGCACTGATCGAGGAGATGAATGAACCGAGTCGCGTCGCCAAGGTGGCGCACAATATCCTTTCCGCCGCCATGAAACCGGTGGTTCTGATGGGCCAAGAGTATCGCGTCACGGCGAGCATCGGGATCTGCATGTACCCCAAGGACGCGCAGGACGAAACGTCTATGATGAAAAATGCCGACATCGCCATGTATTTTGCAAAGGATGCAGGCAAGAATAACTTCCAGTTCTACTCCAAAGATATTACATCACAATCAATAGAACGGCTGAAGTTGGAGACGAACCTGCGACACGCCCTGGAGCGCAATGAGCTCTTTCTTCACTACCAGGCCAAGCTGGACCTAAAAACAGGCGCGATCACAGGTGTGGAGGCGTTGTTGCGCTGGCAGAACCCGAATATTGGCGCCGTCTCCCCTTTGCAGTTGCTTCCGGTGGCGGAAGAAACCGGGTTGATCGTGCCGATAGGCAGATGGGTTTTGAAAACCGCATGCGCGCAAAATGTTGCCTGGCAACGCCAGGGTCTTTCCGATGTCTGCATGGCTGTCAATTTGTCGATTCGTCAGCTCGCAGACGATAATCTATTGCAGGATATCAGCGCCGCCCTGGAGGACTCCGGCATGGCGCCGAATCTGCTGGAGCTTGAAATTACCGAAAGCATGCTGATGCAGAATCCCGATCGCGTGAGCAAAATTCTATCCAAAATCAAAACCATGGGCGTGCGGCTTGCCATCGATGATTTCGGCACCGGCTACTCTTCACTCTCACATATCAAACGCTTTCCGATCGATACGATTAAAGTGGATCGATCCTTCATTCGCGACATGATGCAGCACTCTGAGGACAGGGCGATCACCGAGGCGATTATTGCCATGGGGAAGACCTTGAGTCTTACCGTAGTCGCCGAGGGCGTGGAAACCGAGGAGCAGGATGCCTTCTTGCGATCCCACGCCTGTGACGAGATGCAGGGGTATTACTTCAGCAAACCCACTCCGCCCGACCAGTTCGCTGAGCTCTTGCAACAGCACGTTCCCGTTCCTAAGCAAACAGGGATTTAATGATTTCACTTTCCCCCCGTCGTGTTAATCTCAGTAAACCTCTTATCATCATCAGCTTTTGGGAGATGATCCCCAAAAATCAGGTCTTGAAATTTCTTTGACAGGCGGTAGTAATTTTATTATACTATCCTAAAATAAAAATAAATTATTTCAATCATCAAGTCAGGAGGAGAAAATGATTAAAACCAAATTAACAGAAAACCTTGGGATTAAACATCCGATTATTCAAGCCGGCATGGGCCCTTTCAGCAACAACAACCTCTGTGTGGCTTCGGCCAATGCCGGAGTCCTTGGGCTGCTTTCAACCAGCGGTATTTTCAATAAAACAGAACAACCCTGGATCTACAATGCCTTTGTGGAAACCGCTGAGGCTACGATGGATGATGATATGCCCACGGTGTTGGAAAAGGTCTTAAAGCGGACCTACCGTCTAACCAAAGACAAAGGAGGCATTTTCGGTATTAATGTCATGGTATCGGCAGAATTAGTCCCTTTATCAACAGTCCTCATTGATAAAGCGATACAGGTCGTTAATGAAAATCCTGATATGAAAAATCATTTCAAAGTGATATTTACTTCGGCCGGTGACCCTGTCCCCTGGGCGGATAAGATAAAAAAGGCCGGATTCACCTGGTTGCATATCGTACCTTCGGTCAAAGGCGCTCTTCGGTGTGCCAAAGCCGGTGTGGACTGCATTGTCGCCTCCGGTCACGAAGGCGGTTTTCATACGTCCTGGGAGCCTGTCCACTCTATGACTTTACTTCCCTCGGTAGTGGATGCCCTGGCGAACACCAATATTCCGGTGGCCGGTGCCGGCGGATTCTGCGACGGCAAAACTTTGGCGGCAGCTCTTGCTCTGGGCGCGGCCGGGGCTCAAATGGGGACAAGATTCCTGGCGACCCAAGAAAGCGACTTTCATCAATTATGGAAGGAACAGGTGGTAAAAACACCGGATAGAGGGACCCTGGTGGCCCGTGGCATGGTTGGACCGGCTAGATGGTTGAAGACCGCCACAAGCCTTGAACATCAAAAAAATACCCTGGCCAAGGCGCCTTCCATCTACTTAGATACACCGGACGACTACAATTCTAAAGGATCCCAAGAATTGGTTGCCTATGAACGGGATGGCATCAAAGCCGTATGTATGGGTGACCGGGAAAAAGCCCTTATGGCCGGCGGAGAGTGCGCCCAGAGAGTGGATGATCTTCCCAAGGTTCAGGATCTGGTGGACAGGATTATGAATGAAGCCACACAAATTCTAAAAAATGCTCCTAAATTTGTGGTGAGTTGATACGAACCGAGCGAACTTACTGAAATATTAAAGGCATAAAAACCAATGTCTGGATAAAAGCCGGGGTCCATCCCGCCACAAGGGAAACTGGATTCCGGCTTTTTTCATGAATGACCTAAAGAAAACGTTTTCGTCCTTCCGGGGATTGTGGAATTATCCAATTATGCCCTTTGAACATCATTAATAAACTCAAAGAATGGATTCAAGCCATGTCGAATTATAAACAAATCATTTATGAAAAAAAAGAGAACATAGTTCGCCTGAAAATGAATCGACCGCGCTACCGGAACGCACAATCCCGTCTTTTACTGGAAGAGCTTGACCAAGCCTTTAATCAAGCCGTGGCCGACGACGACATTCGGGTCATTATCTTGTCGGGTGAGGGGGACCATTTCAGTTCAGGACATGACCTGGGGACCCCTGAGCAAAAGGCAGACGAGGCACGAAGACCTTATCCTTCCGGAATCATGGGGGCTTATCGGAAACAATGGGAACAGTTCCATGACATGGGGGTAAGATGGCGCGACCTGCCCAAGCCGACCATCGCCGAGGTCCATGGATACTGTATCTTTGGAGGATGGCTCATCGCCTCGGCCATGGATATCATTATTGCCTCAGAGGATGCCTTGTTTCTGCCCTCCTTACTCCAGTATTTCAGCGTACCTTGGGACATCGGCGTCCGCAAAGCCAAGGAAATCCTTTTTCAGACCCGTTTTGTCACCGCTCAAGAAGCCTGCGAACTCGGTTTTGTCAATTGTATTGTCCCACGGGACAAACTCAAGGCTGAAACCCAAAAATTAGCTGAACGGATCGCTGATTCCGATCCCATTTCCACCCGTTTGGCCAAGGTCTCCATCAATCAGGTTCAAGACGGGGCCGGGTTTCGTGTGGCTGTTCAGTCGGCTTTTTCCAACTATATGATTTTTCATGAGGCCGGTCTGGTCCGGACCGAAAAAGAAAAACAAGAAGGGAAGCGCAGCCTTTCCAGGGTGGATCGGGCACTCAAGCATCTGAAAAATAAGTAAATCCTGTTTTTTCTTTTGTTTTCTCCTTGACCTTATCCTTAAGATTACACTATAATCCAGCAACAGAACATATACTCTCATCAAAGGAGAGAGGAGGACTATACGATGAGTGAGCATGAAGTAATGGATGTAGATGTGCTTTTTGTTGGAGGAGGAATCGCCTCATTGTCCGGGGCATATCATTTATCAAATTTAATTAAGCAGCATAATGAAAAGATAGACCAGGGAGGAAGCGGCCAAAAGATTTCCGATGAATTTATGATTGCCGTACTGGAAAAAGGGGCTTACATCGGCGCCCATGGCATTTCCGGGGCGGTTATCAATCCTGTGGCCTTGAAAGAGCTGATTCCGGATTTTATTGAGCAGGGAGCGCCTTTGGAGGGTGAGGTTAAAAAGGAAAATATTTATTTCCTGACCAAAACAGGAAAAATTAAATCCCCCATCACCCCTCCCCCGATGAACAATCACGGTAATTTTGTTGTTTCCTTGTCAAGATTGGTGGAATGGCTCGGTCAGAAAGTGGAAGAACAGGGAGTGACCATCTTTCCCAGTTTTGCCGGGACAGAAGTTCTTTATGAAAATGGAAAGGTGATCGGGGTCCGCACGGGCGATAAAGGCATCGACGCCGACGGGAGTCAAAAATCCAATTTTGAACCGGGCATTGATCTGCATGCCAAGGTCACTGTTTTTGGTGACGGTTCCAGGGGCAATCTGACCAAGACCCTGATACAGAAATTCAATTTGGCTGAAGGGAAGAACGGCCAAGGCTATGAAGTGGGTGTCAAAGAAATCTGGGAGATGCCTGACGACAGAATCAGGCCGGGTCAGGTGATTGAAACCATGGGATTTCCTCTTAAGGCCGATACCTTCGGCGGTGGTTTTATCTATGGCATGAGGGATAACCGGATCACCATCGGGCTATTGACCAGCTTGGACTATCCCGATCCTTGTATGGATCCCCATCGGGAATTTCAAAAGTTTAAAACACATCCTTTTATTGCCGGCCTATTAAAGGATGGGAAGATGGTCCAGTACGGCGCGAAGACGGTTCCGGTCAGCGGATTATTCTCCATGCCCGAGCCGGTTTTCGATGGTGGTCTTCTGGTAGGTGATGCCGCTTGTCTTTTCAACGGCATGAAAATCAAGGGGGTTCACTATGCCATGAAATCAGGAATGTTGGCCGCTGAAACCATCATGGATTGCCTGATCAATGATGATTTCTCCTTTAACCGGCTTAAAAATTACAAAACTTTGATTGAAAAAAGTTACATTTTTAAAGAGTTGCGCAAAGTCCGTAATTTCCATCAGGCCTTTCAAAAAGGTTTTTGGCCGGGAATGGTCAAGGTCGGTTTCCAATTTCTGCTCGGCGGCAGGATTCTTAAGGACAGACTTCCGGCCGGGCCTGACTTTAAGCATATGAAGACGATCCCCAATTATTACCAGACCAAAACCCCTTCTGATGAAAAAAAAGGGGATATCAAATATGACGGCGCCCTAACCTTTGACAAAGTCAGTGATGTCTATTACGCCGGGGCCACTCACGAAGAAAAACAACCGCCCCATCTCAAGATCGGAGACCTGGGCATCTGCTATGAACGCTGTAGAGAAGAATACGGAAACCCCTGCGTCCGATTTTGCCCGGCCGGGGTCTATGAAATGGAAATCGAAGAGTCCACGGGCAAGCCGAAAATGATCATCAATTTTTCCAATTGTGTGCATTGCAAGACTTGTGATGTCAAGGATCCTTACGAAAACATTACCTGGGTCCCACCGGAAGGCGGCGGCGGCCCTAAATATACCATGACCTAACACCGGGGCAACCTAAGTAACGATTTTGTAGTTTGAAGGCAACCATTAAGTCAAAAAGCCTGCCTTAATAAACGATCAAGGCAGGCTTTTTTGATTTTCAAGGAGAAAGATGATGAATACAGATTGCTTTTCTCCTATTCTTTTATCGGCGCTATTCCTTTTTTTCTTAATGGAAAAATGGAGATGGAATCCAGCGGCCTTCATGATTATGGCCTTGAAATTAAAATAAATTCCTGTTATTTTAAAAAATACAGGGCCGGCCTTCTATTGACAGGTAACAGGCCCGGGAGAAAGTTCCTAAGGAGAGGTAAACGATGTTCAAGGTCTTTATAGACGGCCAGGAAGGAACTACGGGATTGCAAATCCACGAGAGGCTGAAATCCAGGACCGATCTTCATCTTCTCAAGATAGCGGATCAGGATCGGAAAAATCCCGATGTCAAACGGCGGTTTTTAAATGAAGCCGACCTGGTTATCCTTTGCCTTCCCGATGAGGCCTCACGGGAATCCGTCAACCTGATCCAAAACGACCAAACCAAAGTGATCGACTCCAGTACGGCTTTTAGGACCGCTGATGGCTGGACTTACGGAATTCCGGAATTGAATAAACAGCAGCGGGACAGGATCAGAAAATCAAAACGCCTGACCAATCCGGGCTGTCATGCCACCGGTTTTATTATGGCCTTGTATCCGCTAATTCAAGAGCAGATCGTACCCGTGGACTATCCGGTGTTTGCCCAGTCCGTCACCGGCTACAGCGGTGGCGGGAAAAAATTGATTGCGGTCTATGAATCGGGAGAAACGCCTAAAGAGCATCTTAAGGCCCCGCGGCACTATGCCCTGAATCTCAAGCACAAACACGTGGCGGAAATGCAGAAGGTGACTGGATTGCAGCATCCCCCCTTGTTTACGCCGATTGTCGACGATTATTACCAGGGCATGGTGGTATCCATCTCTTTGATGGCCCGGATGCTTCCGAAAAAAACTACCGCTCCGGAGGTCCGCGACATTTTAGCCGATTATTACGGATCGGAACCTTTTGTCCGGGTGATCCCTTTTGACTCCGGTCCTTTTTTGGACAATGGTTTTCTCTCTCCCCTGGAATGCAACCAGACCAACAGGATCGATTTGTTCGTCTTCGGCAATGAAGAGCAGATCCTGGTGGCCGCAAGATTAGACAATCTGGGCAAAGGGGCTTCCGGGGCAGCGGTACAGAACATGAATATCATGCTCGGGGTAGAAGAATCCATTGGCTTGAATCCATAGATTGACTGGCTGCAGGAAAACTCGTTTTTACCAGGTTGCTCAAAAAGGTTCTGCGTGGCTTCCGAAGGAAGCCTTTTTAGGTTGGCCAAGCCAACCGGCTACAAGACGCCCAAAATCCCGAGGAATGAGGCGTACATCGTAGTACGTCGCAATGACAAGGGATGAGGGCAATCCCGCCGATGGCGGGATTGATGGGCCTTTTTCATCAACCTGTCAACCGATACATGATGTTCAAGATTGACCTACACGTTCATACTGTTTTTGGCGGCGATTCGATCATCCAACCGGGTGAGCTGGTTTCCCGTTCCCGCCAGGTCGGCCTGGATGCGGTCTGTGTGACCGAGCATCATTCCTATTTTTTAAGCGACCCTTTTCAGGAAATCTCGGCGAAAACCGGCTTCCCTATCTTTCAAGGTCTGGAATACCGCGCCCAGGAAGGGCATCTTTTAATTTTCGGGATGAAGGTCGAAGAAGAAGATCTTCCCCCCAGACTGCCGATGCAATGGGCTGTGGACTGGGTTCAACAACGGGGGGGAGTCGCTATACCGGCTCATCCCTATCAAAGAGGTGTCGTCGATGGGTTTCCTGGGGACCGAATCCTCGAATTAAAAAATCTTTTCGCCCTGGAAACCCTTAACGCCAGCCGGCCGTTTCAGGAAAATCACCTGGCGGTCAAAGCAGCGAGCCTCCTGGGCATCAACGGCATTGGAGGATCGGATGCCCATGGGCCTTTGGTTCTGGGCAGGGCCTATACCCTGTTCCCAGAGCCGATCAGGACGGAAGACGAACTGGTTCAAAGGTTACGAAACGGCAGATACCTTCCTTGCTGGAACGATGAATTCTATGAAGCCGATCATGCCGACCACTGGCTGGAACAAGAGGACTTCCTGAATCTTTTTTAGATGAATAAAACCCGCAGACTCTTTCAATAGAAAAATCAGCGGGAGGCCCGCATTTTGGCCGAGCCGCTTGATTGATTTGTTTGATGAGATTTATTTGTTTTCCACTTCAGAGGGTATTTTTGAGGGTTTTCGAGATTATCTATTTCCAAATCCACGTCTAATTCCGGCCAGTATAGATGGTAATCGTGAATCAGCTGAACAGCCTGTATTGATTTCAGGGTTTGATCTCTGAAGTAAGGGTAATCCTTATAGCTGAGAAAATACTCCCTTCCTTTGACAAAAAGCCAAATGCCAAAAGGAGTAATATTCTCAACGCTTACCAAAATGTTTTCGCCATGATTGAACGATTTCATCCCTATGCTCCTCAATGCGACAGGGGATGCCCTTTAGATATTGACATTTATCGGATTGTCTGCGGGGGGTCGAGAATCATCCAAATATAAATATATAAAGGGCGTCCCCTTTTCTACCATGACAACTCCTATTATTGTGATAAACAGTTTTCGACGATGAAAGCGCATTGTTCTCCTTTGGTGATCAGACCGCCAGTGCGACCCTGATAGTTTATTTTTTCGACTTTTCCTTCTTTGAGAATAAAGGTTGCTTCACAGTAACGATGATGTCTTTTAGAAACCACGACTGCTGATGAAGGAGACGTTTGGGTTGCGTAACCAGTTGCAACGGAATCTCCGCCGCCTGTGTATGTGAGAAATTCAAGATCATCAACACGCTCTTGTCGGACTGGAACGCCAGCGCATGAGAGCAAATCTTTTTTTGACATGCCAATGAGTTCAGTCTGTGCGCGAGATGCTATTTCAGATCGATGAGAAGCAGCGCACCCAGATATGAGACAGATAGAAATTATCCCGATCATTAATCTGGCGTTCATACGATTCTCCTTTGTTCTTGACTTTAGAATGTTGAGCCGCTTGCCGGACTCGAACTGCTGGTTGGCGTCGGATTCATACACAGCCAACATGGGCGTCACCTGGAGCCGGTTTTACCGGCGATCGTGTGGACGCACTGGTTAAAACTACTTCTTCGTGGGTGCAGGAGGTTGACCTCCACGAAGTTGGGTGACTTGTGGATCATCTGCAAGAATTTCAATCATAATTTTTCGACCCGTGTTTGTCCCGATATATGGCTTCATGGCAACAGCCATGTAAGGGAATACTAGGCGCAGATCGTCACTAGAACCGACACTAATTACGCTTATCTTCCAGACTTGGTTCATTTTCTGGTCTCGTTTATACGATTCAACGTCGTAAGCGTCCATGAGCAGAAAACGGATATAAGTCGTATAGCTCCCGACATGACTTGTATAGCCCGTCACTCCATATGTTGGAGTATATGTTGTTGTGCCTGAATATGTTCCCATACCGCCGTAGGTAGACAGTGTTCCATGCGTGGTCGATGATAATACCCCTGTTTGGCCCCATACGGGCATTGAGTACGAATATTGGTGTGTTTGGGGGTTGCCAATTCCGTAAGACAAGAAGACGGCTATGTCTGCGTCGCCAAACTGCGAAGCCTTCACAAAACCCTTTTCGCTCAGAACCCTTTCAACGTAACTAGCATACTCTAAAAATTGAAGATCACTCGGCTCAATATCTTTGATTCCTGGCATGACGATATATCGTTTCTTTGCCGAAGCGTCTTGCTGCGCCAATGAATCAACACCAGACAGAAAACGTTTAGGTTGGGCAACACAAGAAATCAGAATCATTATGCTAAGAAAAGCCATAAAGGCCCGCATTATCGTTCTTATTCGCTCCATCATCCTTAGCTCCTTTCTGAAGAAGTTCTAACGCGTGGATCAGCCGCGGCTGTAAGACGTCGGCTGCATCCGGTAGTTATGCCTTGTCGATTTGCTTCTTGATGTCAGCCATTTCTTGCCTGACATCTTCGGGAATATCGCGGCGATCCAACCATGCCGTGAACTTCTTGCGAATGCCGTCTAACAGCAATAGGCGTATAAGGTCTTTCTTTTCGTCAGGAAAGAGGGTTCTTACCACTGCAGTTGGGTCATCAAGGCTTTGTCTCTCTTTTCCGTCGAGTTTGTCGAAAACTGCCTCGATCTCTTTTTGATATGGCGGAAATCTTCTGACCAGATGCTCGCAAAACGCATCAGAACTTTCCGAATCAAGAAAGTCGTCGAATTCGGCCATTGGTATTCCCAGACTTCTGGTGCAGGCGGCTGAAACAGTATTCGGGTCAATCCTATGGACGCGGGCTACTTCATTTACCGCCTTGATCCTTTTATGGTGTGACAGTCGCACAAGTCTGTAGACTTCCATTACGTGCACAAGACCGGAAGGCAAATTCTCCGTCATGGTTTCCCCTCCTTGCTGTATGATCAGGGGACGCCCTTTAGATATTTACATTTATCGGATTGTCTCCGGGGGGTTGAGAATCATTCAAATATAAATATATAAAGGGCGTCCCCTTTCCTACGCTACGAAAGACTGTGAAGTAAGATTATTGGCCATTTCTTATAGTGCCGAACAATGGCATCAGCGGCACGGCACCGCCGCGTTCGCCTGGATGCAATGGTTATGTGTTATCTAATTCCTTTTCAATCTGTCTCTCAAGAAGCTTGCGGTCTTTTATTCGATTTATTTGAGGGCCAAATTCATACCATTTACGACTGGCCTGTTGGGCGAGAAGTTTGCTGCCGCCTGTTGCTGCTAGAGAACCTCCGCTAAGGAAGATGCCGATACCTGGGATGAACCCAGTCAAACTAAGAATAATTGAAGATACATCAAGAAATGAGGATGATATTTTCATTAAGCTTTGTTTTTCCATGCTTTCTCTGATCAAAGTAAGTAACTTTTTTCGGGCTTCCATTGGATTGTCTATATCACGTATTATCTTTTGAAAAGCGGCCGCGTAAACGCGGAGGTCTTTATCTTGCTTATACGAGTACAATAGATCGTAGTCGGTGGGATTAAAATTTAAGCAAACAATATTTACATATTCTTCGGTTGCTACAACTGTGCCAGCTCTAACTTGACTTATACCTATGGCCGCAGAATCAATTTCTGATAGTCGTTTAATGAGCACGCTTCTTCCGCCTGAAGCGAGTACAGGGCAACTGTATTTATTTGCCAATGCTATTTCGTTTCTGCAATCTCTCAGTATCTGCTTTTTGGAATACTGTGGAACCTTAAAAAGTATTTTTGAAATAACTGGATCGGCAAGATCTTTTTCTATTTGTACATCAATTTGCTCACGAAAATGATCAGTAGGCCATTCGGAAAAAAGTCCAAGTTCAATGTTCTTATAAACGCCATTGTCGTAATATTTATCTGTTTCAGGCATATGATTATCTGCCGCCACAATGAAGACATTTTCATATAAGAGAAGATTCGTAAGAGCTAAGTCTCGGACTTCGGAATGTTTCTTTCCATACAAAGTTTGATAGTAACGATGGCCTACTTTATCAGGAACTTTTTCACCCCGCGCTTGTTCAGTAAAAAAAGCATAAAGAGATCCAGAGAAAGGATAACTTAAAACGATGTCCATATTTCTCCCTTTTTCTCACATAACAAGTTATTCTATAGTTTTTCTGGATAACTCCACAAAACAACGTATCCCGTCAGGGATATCAATAATGGTCATTGGCTACTGTGAAGCTGTCAATTGACCACCAACCCATTTTTAACTTAGGTAACTTATTATAAATGGTAAATATTGTCTTGACAAATTATTTCGTGATTATTTACTTGACAAATGAGGTGATAAGTTAAAATAAAGAGATTAATTTTTTTGGTTTTGTTGTTCGTCAAAATCATTCATTTCATCATTGTCGGAGCGGAAAAAGGATTCACTACCCAAACTATATTCCAAGCAAAACCAAGTAGTATGGAAATTTTTCATAATGTCTTTATAAATGACTTTGCCACAATAATAGAGACGTTTAATAGAAAGACTTTCAACCAATTCCATATCGTTAATTTTTCCGATTTTAGTAGTTACATGCCATACACCTCCTCCCCGAATTATCCTTTTGTCGCTATCTCCTCTCATGGAATTAAAAGAGATTTCTTCTATAATGTTTTTGGTTCCAGATATGGTTGGAAATTAGGGACACATCCCCTATTTCTATCGTTGCACTTTCTTCTTTGGCCTTCCAGGAGATATTATTATTAATCTCCTCTCAAGTTTCTTCTCCAGCTTTTTTATAAACGCTTCACTGCCAAATGGCCTCCCTGTCCTAGTATTATATCTTATACTATTCATCTCTTTTTCTGACATGCCCATCCTTAGAAGTTCAATATATTTTTTCCTCTGTCCATCTTGAAATAGTTCCTTGGTCAGTAATTCGTCTTTTATCCCTTTAACATGAGCCCTAGCACTAGAATATGGATAATCTTCCACTCCCTTTACCATTTTAACTCGTACAGGATTTTGTTCAATATATCTTGCTGCTGCCCATAAATATCGTTCCTTATCCACTATACAGGAATAATACCTGCTCTCCCACAGCCTCCCGGTCCTTTTATACTTCCTGTTTATATATTGAGTGTAGCAAAGAGTTACTCCTTGCATCATTTTATATAAAGATTTTTCCTCTTGGGGTTCGGTCAGCATGTGAACATGATTACTCATTAGACAATAGGCTAATATAGGCGTGGCCCATTTGTCTGAATATTTCTTAAGTAATGATAAATACCTCTCGCGGTCTTCCTTATCAAAAAAGACTTTTTCTCTATTATTCCCTCTCTGGATTATATGATGGGGATATCCCCTTGCAACTGCTCTTGCTATCCTTGACATAAATTGTATTTTGCCTGCCAAAATACCTTTTGTCAATAAATATGGGATGTGTCCCTATTTTCAACAATTCAGAGACAGGGGATGTTTCACTCGTTGGTAGAATACTGAATTCAAGTGCAGTTTCTAAGAAAGTGGATATAAGAAGTGGGCTATCTATCAACGAAACCGCAACGTCTGCTTTTTCACTGAATACCCATTTCATGCTTCTGTCCAATGGATATGACTTAGAATTGCCAGATGCATCGGATGTAATCAATTTGACATTAACCGATAGACCTCGTGCAACGTGCGCGGCTGTAACCAAAAATAATCTATCGGCCTCTCGGATAAAAAAGCCAGTTCCGGTAACCCTCTCAGTGAGTAGTTGAAACTCCTTCGAGCCTGGCTTCCTGAATCCAATTTCGTGAGGCAGACCGTTTATCAATTCCACCCTTGGTCTTTCGCCTTCAAGATAAGCCACAGATTTGATCATTTTGTCCATTGGCAATGTTCGATCCTCCTGAGCAAAAACGTCAAGCGAGGCAATCATAAGGATAATAAGAATCAAAAGAACTTTATGGCCGATCACGGCTTATTTCCTTTTCCTTGTACTGCATAACGCTTACATCTCCGACGCGTTTAGCGTCCGGTGGATGTGAATGTTAGGCAACTTATACTTTTTCATGCAAAAATTTTAGAAGATCTAATACATCACCTTTACAGCTTGAATTAGAGAAATCCAGTGGCCCAACTCCTATAGCGTTTCCAACTAAATCGCAGTACTGTTGTATATCTTTCGTGAAATTTAAGAGTTCTTCCTCAGATGTTTGCCCTAAAGTTATCCCTTTTACCTGATGCTCTCTATCATAGTGTGCTAACCTTTTATGTCGGGCAGGTTTGATTTTTTCTCCGAACTCCAAAATTGATTCTGTTACTTTTTGAATTTCCGGAGTTAATAATGAGCAGGTTTTTAGCTGTTTATTAATTAATCGGATTGTTATATTTTCTAATTCAATCCCTTTCCGTTTTGTGGTGGCTGGATCCATTAATTTACAAGCTTGAAGGATCCAATCTCGTTGCATAATTTCTGCGATATCTGAAAAAAAAGTAGCTGCTACCCTTGACAGAATTTTTCGGTTCTCTTCATTGAACAAATCTGTGTAAGTATTAAAATTTTGCCTCAACTCAATGCAGTGGTTTCTCAATAGCTCAAAATCTTCTTGTATTTTTGACATTTTTAATATTGCCTAACAATTAATATACGAAGTTCATTTTTTTGCCTTATTTGGTGTTAATTATAACACATTATAATAGTTGAAAAAAGGAATATATTAGAAAAATAAATAGGATCTAGCGGATAAGAACGTGCCCATTTTCTCAGATTTGGGTACGCTTAGGAAACTGACTGGCCAGGGGGATCTTCTTGGATTTAGAGCTTGCCTTCTTCGATGTCCCTCTTGAGGAAGCGAAGCAGATCCATGTCCTGTCTGTGCTTCACGGCTTCACCGAAATCAGGCCAATCGTAGAAACCCTTGCCGGACTTCATGCCCAGCTCCCCGCGCTCGACCCGCTCTTTAAACGGCCACCAGGCTTCCTTGCCGGCGGCTTTGGCGGTATTGTAGCTGAAATCCAGCCCGATCAGATCATTGCGGATAAACCAGCCGGTGTTGACCATGCGGCGTCCGAAGCTGTACATGATGATATCGTCGATCATCTCCGGTGTGCAAATTTTATTGTCAATAAGATTCCTGATCTCACGGCCAATGGCCCCCTGGATGCGGTTGCCGGCATGTCCGCGTACTTCGACGGGAATGACCACCGGCTTCTTGTGCATCTTAGACAGGATTTGACAGGTACGGTCTATGGTTTCTTTGGCGGTCTTCTCACCCCCGACCACTTCGACCAGCGGCAGAAGATGTGGCGGTTGAAAATAATGGGCTACACAGCATCGCTCTGGATGCTTAATGTCATTGTCGGTTACGATCGATGTAGTTGTAAAATTGGAAGAGTTAGTTGCCAGTATGGCCTTTGGCGGACAGAGACGATCCAGATCGGCAAAAATTTTCCGTTTTAGCGATAAGGATTCCATGACCGATTCGGAGACATAATCAGCGCCTTCCACGGCCTTTTCCAGACTGGTGGTCGGATGCAGACAGGCATAGGCTTTATCGGCCTCGGCCGCGGTCATTATCTCCGCCGCCACAAAGAGATCCAATGCCTTCCGAGCCCGGTCCATGGACTGACGGCTGGTCTCCTCTCTGGTGTTGTAGAGCCAGGTTACATAGCCGGCACGGGCGAAATCAACCCCGATACCGAACCCCATGAGGCCGGCACCGATTATCGCAACCTTATTAATCCCTTCAACTCGTTCCATAATTCATTCCTTTCCAAATAAAAAAAGTTCGGTGTTCGGAGCTGGATATCCTTTCAGAGATTAAACTTCATTTACGGTTCATTATTTTCCTGAATTAAAAATCTTTGATTAATGATCAGGTTTTTCTCCGAACTAATCAAATCACGCATTCGATAATACTCATAAGTATTTTTTAACGCTCGGGCACCGCGGTCAATGGTGGTGAAAGTTGGAATTCCTCTCTTCTGAAACTTATCCACGGCCTCCGCAACCGTTGCTATTTCTTCTAACGAGCAATAGGTGACAATCGATATGATAGGTTTGGTCGTCTGCTCTTTGAGGTTGCCTATCATTTCGACAAGATTATCCAATCTACCGTCCATGTCCAAGACCCGGGCCAAAGAAAGCAGGGCCAGATTATCGATATTGGGATCCCGGGCCAGAATATCAACGATCTGATCCATTTGAAATCGGTTCTGGTTGCCGGTGTCCACCGGGTTAAGATAACCCCCACCAACAATATTGTAAAACTTCCGTAACTGAACAAAGGACTCCTCAGTCAATCTCGGCAATCGCATTCCGACTTCGGCAAAGGTATCGGCGATATTGACCGACTGCCCTCCGGAGCCGCCAGTGACTCCTACCCTGAGACCCCGGACCGGTGTTAGATGCATCAAGGCATTGGCGGAATCAATCAAATCGTCCATTTCCTTCACGTTGATCCCGCCACACTGTCTGACCACCGCTTCCCATACAGCCTGGGATACGGCCAGGGAGCCGGTGTGTGAAGCGATTGCCCGTTCTCCTTCTTCCGTTCTGCCACCCTTCCATATCACCACCGGCTTTTGACGAGAGGTTTCCCGTAACACTTTAAAAAACCGACTACCATCCTTGACGCCTTCCAGATACATAGCGATCACTTTAATCTCAGGGTCCTGTGCAAAGTACTCAAGAAAGTCCGTGGAATCGAGTAAAGTGCCGTTACCATAGCTTACGGATTTATTGACATAGACTCCCTGCATATGGGCGCTCAGGCTCATGTTGACAGCATGTCCACCAC
Source organism: Thermodesulfobacteriota bacterium (assembly GCA_049520575.1). Lineage (GTDB taxonomy): Bacteria > Desulfobacterota > RBG-13-43-22 > RBG-13-43-22 > RBG-13-43-22 > RBG-13-43-22. The sequence goes on from JBEKPQ010000014.1 coordinate 36,848, forward strand.
TTTGTGAGATTATGCCCAGCGGCCCGGAATCACCTGTGTATTGAGCGGGAAATTGTCTGAGCCCGATCTTGGGGTTAAACAGTCCCATACAGTTGGGACCAATAAGATGAAAATTAGCCTCTTCCCCCCGCTGTTTAAGCCAGGCTTCGGCCTTAATCCCTTCTTCGGTATCCGTTTCAGTGAAGCCGGCGGTAAACATATGGGCTGCGGCCACGTCTTTGCGGATGCAATCTTCCAAAACCTGGGGAACTATCGCCCGGGGTACGGTGAGGATGGCCAGGTCAACCGGTTCCGGGATATCGAGTATGCTGGTATAATTGTCTATTCCTAAGGCCTTGATGGCCTCACCCGACTCCGGATTGACCTGGACGGAGTACAGTTTTCCCTGAAAAGTACTTTGGGCGCGCAGCCATTGAAACTCGTTGCGCTTGCTGTCCCCAATGACCACCAGGCAGTGAGGATTAAAAGCCCGATCTAATTTTTTAAAGTCAACCTTCAATTCATTCTTCTCCTATTTATTTAAGCTTTACGGCTCCACGTGTTTCGAATTCTATCTGTTGTTGTAAGATTTAAAGCAGAGAGAATTTTCTTTGGGGTGTAAATGTGTGTAAGATAATTATGTGATAATTATAGGTTAAGGTCTTTTTATTCGTCAAGATAATTTATCACGAAGGAGAGGTAAAAAAATAAACAACCGAAGTTAAAATATTGTTAAATATAATAAGGTTAAATGACAGTATTTAAACAATAACTTTAGCCTCGTATCTTATTTGAATCCCTACCCTCTTCGAATATTCGAATCCTTTTTTCGAAATAGATTTTAGCTAATCTGCTTCGTTAAATAAATGTTTAACGATGGCCTCAATATCCCCTGCGGCCTTTGAACGGCCCGGTGGTCTGCCTTCAAAACCTGCTTCACTGAGTTCCGGATCATATGAAACCGTGCCGATGACTTTGATGTTTTTCCGGTCCAGTTCTTCGATCATCCTTTGCCTGATTTTTTCTGAAGGGACTTTATTTAACACAGCCCTTACCCGGAATATACCCATCCCCTCACACATATAACCGATTTTCTCTGCCAGGGCCATGGATTCAAAGGAAGGTTCTATTATGATGAGCACGGTATCCACATTTCTTTCCACGCCGCGGCCGAAGCTTTCGACACCGGCCTCCATGTCGACGAGCACTATCTCCTTCTCTTTCAAGGTCAGTTTCCTCATGAGATCTCTGGCGATATCGGCCATCGAACAGGCGCAACCCTGAAAGGGGTCTTCAATCTTTCCGATCATAAGAAATTTAAGATTATCGTTCTTCAGGACGAATTCCGAAGGGATATCCTCAACGTTGATGGTATCGCTCATGAGCCATTCCGTACCAGGTCCCGGTTTGCCGGATGCGAATCGGCTGAGCATAGTCATTAAGGGTTTCGGCTCTTTCTCAAAACCGAACATACGGAATAAGCCGGGATTGGACTCGTCGGTGTCTAAAACAAGGAGGGTGTAACCTTCCGCCCCCAATGCCCGGGCCAATAAGGCGGTCAGAGAACTCTTGCCCACACCCCCTTTGCCGCAAACAGCCACCTTCTTGATCGGACCGGGCTTAGGGGCATTAGCCCTTAAATAGACCCTGATTTTTTTAGAGGCTTCGACCATCTGTTCTTCGGTCTCGGCCGTGCACATACCGCAGTCAATACAATCCTCGTCATCATAAAAGACTGCCCCCACGGGGCAGTGAAAAATGCCCATGTCATTCTCTCCAAACCTATTTTCATACCGAATTTCAAAATGAAATCCAAATACTTTTTAATCCGCTTCTCCGGTCATGGCATCAGGCGCCGGGATATGATCCGGCGGCCGCACCATTTTCATCATTCGCGCTTCCGAGGGGCAATTGATTACACATAAACCGCAGCCAATACAGAGCTCGGCATCAATCGCGGCCCTTTCTTCACCCAGTTCAGCATAATACTTAATCTGATCGGCTCCTACCGGACATCCCTTTTCCATACAAAGCCGGCACCCCTTACATTTTTTAGGATCAATCGTAGCGATAAACCGGCTTTTAACGATAACGTCCTGATTAAGACGTTCCCGAGCGTATTTGTTGACCTGGAACTGCCCGCAGCAGTCGTAGTGGCAATTACAGATCAATAAAGGCATTCGATTGCTGTTGCCGGACAGATGGACGAACTGGAGCTGGTCAAATTGATCAAATAAGGCCATGACTTCGTCATAGGTGAGCTTTTTTCCGGCCCCACGCCTGAGATTATATTGAGCCGACCGATTAGTAGTCACACAGGTTACCTCCGGGACGGTCTCTTTGCATTTCCTCTCCGGTTCCGCCCTCTTACAGGCACAGGGGACCAAGGCAATGGGGTCTGAGGCCTTAAATATTTGCCGAATATCTTCATAAGGCAACAGGCCCGGGATATTCTTGATCGATTTCCACCTGGGGATGACCCGCATACTCCGCCTCAAAGGGGCCTTGTTGTTTAAGACATCATCAATCCTTTGTTCTCGGTCTTCTTCGCTGGTGGCCTGAAGCAGTTTAAAAAATGCCTTGTCAAAAACATCTTTATGCTTGACTACATCGGCCGATCCGGCGCTGTCATGTAACCCTCCCCAGGTCCGGGTCAGGTGCCATCCTGTTTTACCCTGAAAAACAAGCCCTTTCTCAAATAAGGCTTTCAAATGTTTTTCCACGACTTCTTGGTTTAGATTTAATTGCTTGGCTAAGGCTTCACTGGAAGCCGAAAGGGCATTCAATATTCTGGCCTCCTCCGGGTTGGCCAGTTTGGCCAACAGAAGTGGTAAATTTTTCAGGTTCGGCTTTCCGATCTTGACGGCCAGTTCTTGATAAATAGGGCCAATTGCACTCATGATTCATTCCTTCTTTTTTTGATTTTCCAGGCCATAAATGACTTTGGTTTTCTATCTATGGGACACGCCTTTTTATATATCACATCTCGGGCCCATCCATGAGGGTCCTTGGTATTTCGTTAGGTATCTATATTCATCCGGGCGTCACCGCCATAAGACTCGGGGGGCTCAACCACCTTCATCCCATGGGCGCCCTTCGGACAGGTTTCCACGCAGCAGCCACAGCCCATACATTTTTCTTCATCAACATAGGCCCGCTCTTGTCCGTATTCAGGGTAAAATTTCATCTGGGCAGCCCCGAACTGACATCTCTTGTCCACACAGATCCGGCAGCCTACGCACTTGGCGGGGTCAATCGTGGACCGATAACGACTCTTGGCATAATACTCGGTTACCGGGTATTTATTGCCGATGACCAGGGGTGTTCTAAGAACTTCGCAACAGTCATAATGGCAATTACAAATAACTCCGCGGAACTTCTTGGGGTCATCCGTCCGGGTTCCAACATGAACAACCGGATATTTGGCCGTCACATTACTGAGGAGATCCAGGGCCTCCTCTCGGCTAATCCGTCTTCCTGCCCTTCGGTCAATATTGTAAAGGGCCGCCTTGCCGACCACCAGGCACATTTCCTCCGGGACACCGCATTCCCGTGATTTATACCGTTTTCGGCAGGCGCAATGAAGAACGGCAAAGTCGTCTTGAGCCTTGAGCAGCTCCCGCACATCTTCACCCGGAAGGACCCCCGGGATGTCCTTGATGGCCTTCCATCTGGGGATGATCCCCGACGTTCCCTTTAATCCGGCGGCAATCCTTTGCGCGATCCTTTCCTCGCGAGGAGGTCCCAGCTCATAATCGCTGAATAATCCGATCAGGGCATAATACTCGTCTCCCAATTCCTGATCATAGTTGAGATTATTTTGTGTGTCGAGCCATTGACCCATACTGCGGGGAAGCTGTGGCCCTTTACCGGTGGGGAAAAGAAGCCCTTTCTCATACAACTGGCGAACATATCGGTCGGCCGTTTTCTTATCCAGATTCAACTTTCCGGCGAATTTCTCGGAAACTTCCAGTCGGCCGAGGGAATTTTCCCTGTCTTTATCCGGAAGAGCAATGACCAACCTGGCCTGATCCAAATTCATTAATCTCTCCATGATCCAAGGAAAATATTTGGAGTTCTCCAGTCCGGCCTGCACCCGATTGGCCACTTCTTTATAAATAGGGTCGATCTCCTTCTTGATCATCTCTTCAGCTTTGCGAATATTCTCATCCATGCCCTTCCCTCCCCTGATCTTTAACTATCTAACCGGCTTATTAAGTTTCTCGAAATTTCCTACATCATGTTCCTTATGATGTAAAGGCCTTCCTCCCAGGTCTCTAAATTTTATGCCCTGTTGGGTGAATAACCTAGGGTTGTATTGGCTACGATGGTGGTGTGCATATTGGATGTCCCTTCCAGGGTCTCGAATTGCTTTGAATCCCTTAAGAAGCGGCCGCAGGGATATTCATCGGAATACCCGAAGGAACCGAACAGTTTCATGCACTCATTAGCGGCTTGAACCACCACCTTGGCCCCATAAAGTTTGGACATGGAGGTCTCCATGACATTGGGCTGACCCAGGTCTTTGAGCCAGGCCGCTTTATAAACCAGGGCGGCCAGAGACTCATGCTCCATTTTCATTTCGGCGATCTGCTGCTGGACCAATTGAAATTTACCGATCTGTTGTCCGAACTGCGACCGCTCGTTGGCGTATTTGACGGATTCCTCCAAAATCGCCCCGGAAAGTCCGAGAGATCCGGCGGAACAACCCAGACGGGTGCTGTTCAATTGAGTCATGCACATCTGAAATCCCTTATTGACCTGTCCGAGGACCAGGTTTTTGGGAACCTTGACATCCTCAAAGGTAATTTCCGCCGTATCGGAGGCCCTAAGTCCTACTTTGTCGTGGATCTTTTTTCGGGTGATCCCAGGAAGGCTGTAGTCCATGATAAAACAGGTCACCCCTCTTGCCCCAGCGTCTTTGTCTGTTTTTACATACAGCAGGCCGTGGGTGGTGATGGTCCCGTTGGTGATCCACATCTTGTTGCCGTTGATCAGAAAATAATCCCCTTGATCTTCCGCCCGGCATTTCATACCGGCCACGTCTGAGCCGACATCGGTCTCGGTCATGGCGAAACTGCCGATGTATTCTCCGCTGACAAATTTGGGGATATATTGTTTTTTCTGCTCTTCCGTCCCGAACTTCTGAATGGTCAAGGACGGACCCCAGCATTGCATGTTAAATGGCATCCGCCATGAGGTGTGGACCTTGGCCACCTGTTCAATGGCCAGAGCGCCTTCCAGAAATCCCATGCCGTTGCCGCCGTATTGTTCATCAATACAAAAGCCGAAAAAGCCTAACTCGGCCATTTTATCAAAGATCTCTTTGCGCCAGTGCTGATTTTTTTCGTCTTCCTCCACATGGGGTTTGATCTCGTTTTCGGCAAAATCCCTGGCCATATCCTGAAGCATTTTTTGTTCTTCGGTCAGTGCAAAATTCATCGCTTGTCCTCCTGATTCTAATTATTCGGAAAAAAGTTTGACCATTATCCAAGAAAAGATCGGCTGAAAAACTTCATTTCTTGATTGATGAAATCGTTTTTTTCGACTATAGAATATATAGAGAAAATAGTATGGTACGTCAAGAAGGAAATGTTCCCCAAAGCAGACGGCTGGGGACTGCTAATTGGGTTTATTTTTACTGAATTATAAGGGGAAACATGTTAACTATATGAATATATAACTTATTGAGGAGGACTTTCCATGAAAAGCATTATTGAACCACAGAAAAAAATCCCTGTCGTTGATGAAGCGGATGTGATCGTTGTCGGTGGAGGACCAGCCGGCATAGGTGCCGCCCTTGCGGCCGCTCGAAACGGGGCCAAAACAATTCTACTGGAGCGATTCAACAGCCTGGGAGGAATGCAGACCCAGGGTTTTAACGCCTCGTTTTCTTTTATCGATCCGGAAATCCAAGGCGGTGTCATTTCCGATATTATTTACGGCCTGAAAAGAAACGGCGGGCTCATCCGGGACACCTCGGCCGACACCCGCATCGGTAAAGGCATGGGCGGTATCTTCTTCGACATTGAAAGTTACAAATTTCTTCTGGACAACATGATCATAGAGGCAGGGGTCAAACCCATGTATCACGTCTTCGGCGCCTCGGCCGTCAAAGAAGGCAAGACGCTCAAGGCCGTTATCATCGAGAGCAAAGAGGGTCGTCAAGCGATCGCAGGGAAGGTGGTTATCGATACCACGGGCAGTGCAGACATTGCTTGGAAGTCCGGAGCACCTTGCATGGATGAGGGCTTTCCCGGTGGTCCGAAAAAGGGGCGCCATTCAGGATTCGGCTATACCTTCTTCTTCGGCGGCGTCGACTATGGCAAGTTAAAGGCCTTCAGAAAAGAACATCCCGAAGAATGGGGCGGTCTGTGGGGCGGCAGGGAACTCATTAAAAAATCGAAAGCCAATGGATCGCTCTATGGAAACCGTGCCGCTTTTCTTTTAAGCGAAATCTGGGGTCGGGGATCGATATGGATTCTGGGACCTCAGTATGCTTTGCCCATGGGCCATCATGGGTGGCTGACGGCAGACATTACCAACGGTGAAATCGATCTGAGAAAGCAGGCCTGGTCGATGTACAATCTCTTAAAGAAAAATGTCCCGGGTTTCGAGAAATCGTACATTGAAAAAACGCCCAATTCCCTGATGCTCAGGGATACGCACCGCTTGCTGGGCGAATATGTCTTGACGGAAAAAGATATGCGGCAGGGCAAGGCCTTTGATGATTCCATTGCCATCAGCAATATGTGCCCCGACGTCTTTGGCCCCGACGATGAACACGCCTGGCTTGGCGACATCCCGCCCTATGATATCCCCTATCGCTGTCTCATTTCCAAAGAAACCGACAACCTTCTGTCCGCCGGTTCGTCCATGTCTACGGATTTCATCACCTTCTGTGCTACCCGGTATTGTACGCCCAGTGTCTGTACCGGTCAGGCAGCGGGAACAGCCGCCGCCCTATCGGCAAAGACTAATATTAGTCCGAAGAAACTGGATATAAAATTGTTGCAGGATACCTTATGCAGGCAAGGCGCCCGCATCAGTATTAAATATTTGCCCAAATCGGTTTTTAATGAATATCAAAAAAAGGCCCAACAGGCCCAGGCGAGAATAAAAAGCAACACCTTCTGATCAGGAAACTATTATGGACCTTACCAGCTTATTTTATCCTAAAAGCGTCACCGTTATCGGTGCCTCCAGCAATCTAGGAGGCGGGAAGGTCCCTTACTTTCAGCTATTGCAGGCGAACCAGTTCCAAGGCGCCCTTTATCCGGTTAACCCGAAATATAAGGAAATAGAAGGTGTAAAGGCTTATGCCTCGATTGATGAACTTCCTGAAGGTATCGATTTGGCTATAGTGGCTGCACCGGTTCAACAATCCATGGACATCGTCAGGGCCGCGGTCCGTAAAAAAATTAAATTCGTCCATTTTTTCACTTCTGGTTTCGGAGAAACAGGAAACCGGCAACTGGAGGAGGATCTGATCAGGGAAGCCCGAAAAGGAAGGGTCAGGATCGTAGGCCCCAACTGTATTGGTGTTTACTGCACCGAATCAGGCCTGAGTTTCGGCATGCCCATTCGGGAAAAATTGCCGGGTTCAGTGGCCTTCCTGGCGCAATCCGGAGGGATTACCGGAAATTTTGTGAGTACTGCGCTGACCAGAAAAATCAGGCTGAATAAAGTCATCTCCTATGGAAATCAGATTGATCTCCGGGTTGAGGATTTCCTGGATTATTTCGCCGAAGACAAGAATATCCGATTGATTGCCTGCTATATAGAAGACATCAAGGATACCAAGGCATTCCTCAAGGCTTTGGGTCGAACGACGGCTAAAAAACCAGTCGTCATTCTTAAAGGTGGGAGAACGGAGACCGGAGCCAGAGCGGCCGCCAGCCACACCGGCGCAATGGCCAGCGATTATACCATCTGGGCTGCGGCCATTCGCCAGTACGGAGGGATTTTAATTGATGATTTCGATCAGATGATGAATCTGGTCATGTTGAGTACAGCGAGAAAGGCCCTGGGAGGGAAACGGGTAGGATTCCTTGGCGCCGGAGGAGGCGTTTCCGTCATGTTCACCGACCTGGCTTTACAAGCCGGACTTTCACTTCCGGAATTGTCAGAAAAATCACAACGGATGATCGCTGAGAAGATCAAGGGCGTCAACACTTCAACGGCAAACCCGGTCGATCTGGGCGCATTCGGTTTTGACCTCGAAGTCATGTCCCATACCATGAACGCCATGGATGAAGATGAAGGCATAGATGTGATCATCCCTTATTTTTCGGTCGAGTACATCATGCGGTCGGAAGTCATGCTAAAGGTGAAAAACGACGAGCAGACCTTTTTCGATATGGCCGAGGAAATAAAAAAGCCGATTATACCGATCCTTTCATGCTTTACGGAAGATCATCTTGATGTCGAGCGCGCCAGGATTTCCACCTTTTCCGCCTTGCGAAAAGCGGGCTTCCCAGTGTATCCCAAAATACAGGACGCGGTTTATTCTATAGGTGTTTACTGGGAATGGGTAGCCAAACAAGCCGCGGCCAAAATTTAGGCCCTACCTTACTGTGATTATTAATCGGTATCCGCTAAGCGCTGGTGTTCCTATTTTGCACAAGTTTCCTCGAAAATGCCTCACCTGACCGAATTCATCGAATACACCTACTACTCTGAAAAAAGATAACCCCCCAACTAGCGATTTCGGATGGAAATATGAGAGAAACGTTTGAATACCCCGGCCTTGAATTTGAGGTGTCATTGCTCCTTTTTTGCCATATCCACCTGCTTCCTTAAGGCTAACTCAGAGCTAATCCCATTGCCCAGTTTTTGGGGGACACCTTACTTAGGGATGATGAATCAGGGGGGAACCTGTAAAGTCAATTTCTCATCAGGCTGAGATAGTGAGGGATATTTAGCCTATACTTTTAAAAACAGAAGCACGAGTCTTGGTAAAGTCAACTATAAAAATCAAGATTGATAAAGAGCCCAGAATCGCAGGGATAATATATACTTCCTTGTAATTTAAGCCCTTCCACCAGTAACCAAATACTGGGGAGCCCAACCAGGCGCCGAACCAGCCGATGATGACCTTTGATACATATGACAACCATCCCGGCGTAATGTAAAATTTAAAAACGAAGTGGAGTATCCCGGCAACAATAATACTAATAACCAATAAAATGATAAAACTGTTGAAATCCATACCAATCATATTAACCTTCCTTTCATTTTCCCCCCCGGCTTCACCACAAGAGAATTGGAATTAATTTCCCTTTGGGTTATGTCAAGAACCAAAATTAATTTTTAATAACTACCTTGCCAATAAAAAACCCCACCTCTATGTTGAGAAATGGGGTTTATTATTCCATCGACACTCTTTATTTAATAAGGTTGTCAGCCATAAAATAGCCTAATATTACGTAGGAACTTCTACCTGTTCACAATTAAAAAGTCAATTAAAATCATTAGAACGACGGTCAGAATTAGAATTTTAAAAAGGAACATATAATAATATTCCTATCCCTAAGTTACATAATTTTTCCCTAAATAGTATTAAGCAGTCCGGATCAATCCAATTCCTATTGCTATTGGAGAAACAGGATAAATATTTATCCTATTCATTTTTATCAGTCGTGTCTTTTTCAATTTCCTTGGGTTTAGATGTTGGTCCTTCTTCTTGTTCTGATAAACCTTTTTTAAACTCCTGGATTCCTTTACCTAAGCCTTTCCCAATTTCAGGGAATTTTTTAGCCCCAAAGATAAAAGCGGCTATTATCAAAATAACCAGTAAATCTTGGTTTAAACCGAGCATAACTTACCTGCCTTCCTTTTTACCTTTTAGGGTAAAAAAATTAATTTAACCTCTTGTTTATCTTCCAATAAATATACTTTTTTGTCTTAGCCATTAACATTGATTACGAGTAGTAATATACACTATTCTCAAACTTTTTGAAATAAGGATTTCCAGAAGAAGCCCTCAAGTTTCCTCGAACAGGGTCTCACCTGACTGAATTCAAATGTTACACCTACAACTATTCTAAAGAGGTCGTTCCAAAAATTAACGATTACCGTTTGAAATGTTCTTGAAACTATGGCTCACAACGGACCAGGTCCTTCCCGTTCTTTTTCGCCTGGTACATGAGCTGGTCAACCCGGTGAACGAAGACCTTCATTTCTTCCTGCTGCTTGTATTGCGCAATCCCGATGCTCACCGTCACATAGACGTCTTGACCCGGCGCTGGGGAGAAAGTCTCCTTCTTGAACTCCGCCCAGATTCTTTCCGCTGTAACAGCGCCGTCCGCGCTTGTTGTCATGGGCAGGAGGATGGTGAATTCTTCGCCGCCATAACGATAAGCGAAATCCGTCTCGCGCAGGCATCTTTTGATCACCTGGCCGATTCGCATCAAGACCTGATCTCCCTCAACATGGCCGTAAGCGTCGTTGAATGCCTTGAAATTATCGAGATCAAGCATAAGGAGGGTTAAAGGCAGTTCATAGCGGTTCGACCGGTCTAATTCGATTTTAAGTTGAAAGTAAAAATGCCGGGAATTGTAAAGCTGGGTGAGGTCATCGACAATACTGAGTTCACGATATTTTTTTTCACTTTCCTTCAAAGCCTCCTCCGCCCGCTTGCGCTCGGTGATGTCCTGTGCAAAACCTATTAGACCGAACGGGATTCCATTTTTATCACAAATCGGAATCTTATCTGTCTGCACCCATCTTAGGCCGCTTGCGGATTCGTATTGTTCTATTATGTTAATTTTAGGATGCCCTAATTTTATAACTTCCTGGTCATCGTTTGTCATACCTTGTGCAATCTTGGCGGAAAAAAAGTCAAAGACTGTTTTTCCCACCAATTCTTCTTCAGACACTTCAAACGCTTCGGTAAATGTTTTATTAACGCGTATAAATTCCCCTTTTTTATCTTTATAAAAAATCATGATTGGCGAAGAATCGATAATGAGCTTAAGTTCCTGCTGCTCTTTTTTCAGAATTTCTTCTAGTCTCTTGCGCTCGGTGATATCTAACCCGTAAATATTTACATAGCCATTACCACGGACTGGTGAAAATAGAGTTGAAAACACAAGTTCTCCGCAAGAGATATCCATCGTAATACTTGTCTTACCGGCGACTGTATCCACGACCAGTTTACATAGAGACGTGGGAAGATAATTCCCCACTTCGGTATTCCAATAAAAAAGTAATGGTTTGCTCGCCTCATTGGCATAGATGATTAGCCCGTCTGGCTCAACTCGCAAAACCGGATTAGGGTTTTCCTGGGGGAATCGCGCTAAATCCTCGATTTCTTTTTCCACCTGTTTGCGTGTTGTAATATCCCGGGCAATACCCCTGAATCCAATGGGTTTCCCTGACAAATCTCTTATCAAAGAGATGGAAGTCTCTACGTTTTTCCTTCCTCCGCCCTTGGTGATAATTTCATAATAGATGCCTTTATCCGGTTCTCCGGTTTGATAAACCCGGTTAAAATCTTGATACATTATCTTGGCATTCTCGGCATCAACATATCCTCGATTGTTCATACCCATCATTTCATCTCTTGAATAGCCATTGATCCGGGCCATAGCGTCGTTGAAAAAGGTCAGGTTCCCGGCCAGATCCACCTCATAATAG
>JBEKPQ010000015.1:0-85128 GCA_049520575.1 Thermodesulfobacteriota bacterium
CGAAGTGATGGACCCCTACACGGTCAAATGGCATTTCAAAAGACCCTGGGCCGGATTCCTGGGAATCATGGCTAATGTTCCGGGGTTTGTCATCTCAGCCAAGGCCCTGAAAGCCGACGTAGCCCTACGAGAGTCTAAACAATTGGCTGGACAGGTGGGAAGAGAAAAGAAAAATGTGGAGCAAGCGGAGAAGGAGGTCACCGCAGCTACTGGTGAAGCAGCAGAAAAAGCCAAGGCAAAGCTGGAAATGGCTAGGAAAAAGCTGGCCTCCCTGGAAGAAGAATATAAAAAGGCGGCGGCCCTGGCTGCAGGGGCCAAAGAATTGGATAACAATCCCGTTGGGTCGGGACCCTATATTTTTGAGGAAGGGAACCCGGGGAATTACTTAAAGTTAAAAAGGAACCCCAACTGGTGGTTTGCCAAGTTCATCGGCCGGGATATGCCTTACTATGACGGGATCAAAGTCAACATCATCCCCGATCCCGCAGTCAGACTGGCCAACCTCAGGGCTGGGAAAATCGATTCACTGGTTCTCGATCCTTCCCAGGTCCCCTTGTTCAAGAACGAACGCAGTTTACAGGTTTTTACTAATTCGATCAATTGGCTGGTCGGTATGAGTTTTAACCATAAAGACGGACCGTGCAAAGACATTCGGGTCCGCAAGGCCATCTCCCATGCCATCGATCGAAAAGCCTTGATTGCCGGGGTAGATTTCGGTTTGGGTCGCCCGGCCAGTTGTATGTATCCGGACGATCACTGGTGCCATAACCCCAATCTTAAACCGGTCAGCTATGACCCCGCCCTCTCCAAAAAGCTGCTGGCCCAGGCTGGTTATAAAAACGGATTGACCATAAAAGGGTCTATGCTCAACTTGACCCAATCATCGGCCGTGGCCGAAGCCATCAAAGACATGCTGGCCAAGGTGGGTATCACCTGGAATGTAGAGTTTCTCGATCCGGCGGCCAGTTCCGAAAAGATGAGAAAAGTCGATTATGATTTCTCCGGTGGGGGTTGGCCCTGGATCTATGATCCGGATCTCATGGCCACCGGTCTTTACCATCCCGATGGAGGGTTTAATTTCGGAAGGAGTAACAATCAAAAAGCCATCGCCCTGATCGAAGCCGGCCGCTTAGAGGTTGATTTTGACAAGAGGACCAAGATCTATTGGGAGTTGGAAAAGGTTCTTTATGATAACTACGAAGATGTCTGGTTATGGTGGCCCAGATATGTATCAGTCAACCGTAAAAACATCCAGGGGATTAACGAAGCTATGGGTAGGAAATATAAAGAGATGTTTGCCGTTTCACACCCCTCCTGGTTTAAGGATGGAAAGGAAAATCGTTTTTAACTACAAAAAAGGAGAGAATAAATGGCTTACAGAGATTTAGATTTTAATCTCACTGATGAACAAACCGCCTTAAGAGACACCATTAGAAAGTTCGGCTCGGAGGTTATGCGTCCGGCAGGTGAAAAACTGGATAAACTCGCTGACCCTAGTGACGTTATCGCCAAAGGATCGGCACTTTGGGATGTATTTAGAAAGTACCATGAACTGGGATTTCATCGCAGAGGCATCCCCAAGGCCCTTGGCGGAATGATGGAGGATATGGACCCTGTGTCCAATCTCTTGATCGGTGAAGAGATGGGATACGCCGACGCGGGTTTGGCCATCAGTATGGGGGCCTGTGGTATGCCCTTTGCCTATGCAGCCCTTTTTCCCCATCCCAAGCTGCAGGAATTAGCCAGGGCTTATGCCGAAGACACCAAAGGGGAACTCATCGGGTGCTGGGCCATCACCGAACCCGACCATGGCGGGGATTGGTCACTCGGCGGCGAAGACCCGAAGTGCGGCCCTTCGGTGAAAGGCATTCTCAAAGGAGACGAGTATATTGTCAATGGTCAGAAGGCGGCCTGGGTCAGCAATGGGACTATCGCCACCCATGCTGTTTTTCATGTCGGGCTGCAGCCTGAGAAAGGGATGATGGGGCAGGGGTTGGCCATTATCCCCCTTGATCTCCCTGGGATTACCAGAGGGAAGCCCCTGGACAAAATCGGTCAACGTCCCTTGAATCAGGGAGAAATCTTTTTCGATGAAGTAAAGATTCCCAAAGACTATATGGTCATAACCCCTGACATGGGGATGATGGAGGGAATGGGTGAGTACATCCTGGCTGGAGCCAACGGTGGTATGGGCGTTACCTTTGCCGGGCTAGCCAAGGCCGCCTATGATGAAGCCTTCAAATACGCCAACGAAAGGATCCAGGGGGGTGTTCCGATTATCCAGCATCAGAATATTCAATTGAAGATATTTAAGATGTTTACGCTGGTAGAAGCGGCCCGGGCCGCTACCCGCAGGATGGCCCTGTATAATGCTGTCAATATGCCACCTTCTGCTACCCACGCCGTAGCCTGCAAATGCTTTTCAACCGAAACGGCTTTTCAGGTGGCCAGCGAGGCCATACAGATATTTGGTGGCAATGGATTGAGTCGCGAGTATCCCATTGAAAAAATGTTTCGAGATGCCCGAGCGGCCATGATTGAAGACGGGGTCAATGAAACCCTCGCATTGTCCGTCATTCCATACCTCTAATCTTCACAAAGCAAGGAGAAATACCATGAATAAGATGCTGCTGTTTACGCCGATAGAAATCAATGGGATGAAACTGAAGAACAGGCTGGGCTTGCCGCCGCTTCTGAATATGCCTGCCAATAAAGACTGTACCATCAATGATGAAACCATCCGCTGGTTTGAAGACAGGGCAAAAGGCGGAGTCGGACTGGTGATGTCCGGGGCAGTTGTGGCCGGACCCGAGCCGGATTTCGCCATGTTGGAAATGCTTCAGATGACCCGGGTCGGTTTGTATGACGACAAGTTTATCGAGGGTTTTGCCCGTATAGCCGATGCCGTCCACGCCCACGGCGCAAAATTCGGAGTTCAACTGGAATCACAAACAGGTGGTCCCATGAGCGGTAAAGGCCCGTCTCTTCCTCCCTACCCCGACGCGGAAAACGCGACCGATGATTTTCTGAAGATTTTTCTGAATTTTGAGTTTCCGGTGACCGAGGTGACCATCGACGAGATCGAGGCGGCTAAACAGTTTTTTGCGGATGCGTCCCTAAGAGCCAAAAAAGCCGGTGCGGACTGTGTTGAACTTCACTGTGCCCATGGAGGCGCCACATTTAACTGCTCTTTCATCTCCCCTTACTACAACCGGCGTACCGACCGGTACGGCGGCAGCTGGGAGAATCGGCTGCGTCTATCCACGGAGATTATTCAGGGGATGCGAAAAGCGGTGGGAGAGAATTTCCCCATCCTGGCCAGAATCGACAGCGATCAGTTAGTGGGGAAGAGAGGCATTACCCTGCAGGATACCATCAAACATGTAGTTCCCGCTCTGGAGAAAGCTGGTGTGGACTGCCTTGATGTGACCCAGGGAGATATTCTCCGGTCCATGCAAGGCATTCTCATTCCCATGTATTATCCCCGGGGGTGTTTCATGGAGATGACCGCCCAAGTGAAAAAAGCCACCAAACTCCCGGTGATCGGTGTGGGCCGAATCCTCGAAATCGAAATGGCCAACCGGTTCTTGGAAGAGGGGAAGGCCGATATTATCTACATGGGCAGACAGCTGACAACCGATCCGGAGACCCCGAAAAAGTTTCTGGAGGGGAAGGCCGACGAGATCCGGCATTGCATCGGCTGCAACATGAGCTGCGGTCCCTGTCCCATTAATTACGAAATTCATCGGGAGGGGTATATTCCCTTGACCCCGGCGGAAAAACCCAAAAAAGTCTTGGTCATCGGCGGGGGTGTCGGGGGAATGGAAGCTGCCAGGATCGCCTCGCTCAGGGGACATAAGGTCACTCTGATGGAAAAGTCGGCCAAGCTTGGCGGTTTGGTGGCCTCTTTGGCCAAGACGCCGATGACGACTGAATTTGGAAATCTGATCAAATATCTTTCCATCCAGATGGAAAAGCGAAATGTGGATGTCAGAACAGGTCAGAAGGCCGGTGTCACCGAGGTGGAAGCGTTGAAACCCGACGTCGTCCTCCTCTCTGCTGGCTCAACCATGCAGATACCTGCAGAAGCCAAGGGAAAACCCGGTGTGATGGATCACATAGAAGCCTTAAACCGCATGGATGAAATCGGACAGAAAGTGGTTATTTGGGGATTGGTTGGGGCCGACCTGGCCGTCTCTCTAGCCAAGGCCGGAAAGGATGTGGTTTTGATGGGTCGGGGCGGTATTGAGACGCTGGCCAAATACTATCCGCAAAGTAGAAGGTTTTACATTTTTAGACAGCTGACTGACATCAATGTACCCAGAGTGACGCCCGAAGGACAAAGGTTAAGCAATCCGGAAGTGCTCTATCATATCACGGTGGAAGGTGTCGCCAACAATCAAATCCAAACCGTGAACAAGGATGGTGTCAAGCGGACGATTCCCTATGACAACTTGATTGTTTCCAGGGAAAGAAAGCCCAACAATGAGCTGTACGAAAAGCTGCAGGGAAAGGTGGCGGAGGTCTATAAAATCGGCGATTGCGCCGCGGTATCAGAGATACAGGAAGCTATCTTGATGGCCAATGAAGTCGCCAGAAAAATTTAAGTGATCTGAAGAAAGGAGGCGCCATGACTGGTGAGCCGATGTATCATCAGGTTGAACGCGACGGCACAATCATCATTTGGAAATTCCACAATCCGCCTCAGAACCTCATGACGGTGGAGACGATGACCGAATTGGGGGAGCTGGTCGAAGCCTTCGATCAGAATCCTGAACTGCGCGTGGGCATCGTGACCAGTGCAACTCCCGGGCTGTTCATCCAGCATTTCGATGTTTCCCTCCTCCTGGAATGGGGCCGGGGGCTCAGCTTGTTATCTAAAGAGGAGGTGGCGCAGCACTTGGACCAGCTTCCCCCGCCGCGGGGGCTTTCCGGCTGTACGACCAAGCCTGTCATTTGTGCCATCAACGGCCCCGTGGAAAGCGGTGGTTGTGAGATGGCTTTGGGTTGCGACTTTCGATTCATGTCGCGAGACGCTTTTATGGGCCAGTCGGAGATATTTGCAGGCTTCCCGCCGGGAGGCGGCGGTACCCAATATATGGCCAGACTCCTCGGCACAGCCAAGGCCCTGGAACTGTGCCTGACGGGCCGCCGAATCTATGGAGACGAGGCGGAAAGACTTGGCCTGGTTAACAAGGCCTGCAATCCGGACGACCTGATGCCTACCGTCATGGCCTTTGCCCGGGAACTGGCGGAAAAACCGATGACGGGCGTCCGGAACGTCAAAAAGGCCATCTACGAAGGATCGGGTATGACCCTGCAAGACGGCATGATCCGGGAACGTGAACTCTTTTACGAATCGCTCCAGGACCCCGAGGCCCTGGAACTGATGAAGTTGTATGTAGAGGCGGGGCAGAACAGAGAGGCAGCTCTCGGAATGTTTCAGGAAAGATTAGCGGCCAACAAAGAGTAGTAGGGAAGGAAGGAGGCAGAAACAATGACCGATGAAGTAACGCTGCATTACATGGCCGACCTTATCGAAGAACAGGCCAAAGCTTTGGGCGAGAAACCATATATCCTCTGGGGGGATGAAAAAATAAGCTTCGAGGAATTCGACCGGGCAACTTGCCGGGCGGCCAATGGACTGGCAACATTCGGGGCTAAGGAAGGCGATGGTTTGGCCATCCTGATGGGAAATTGTCCTGAATTCCTTTATCTATTTTACGGCCTGCCCCGAGCCGGTTTCTATACCGTTCCTGTCAATGTATCTTTTAAAGGCGATGGGTTGAAATTTATCCTTTCTCATTCTGATGTAAAATATCTGGCCGTGGATGACACCCTTTATCCAAAGGTCGCTGAACTCGGGACCCCACTAGGGGCCATTAAAAAGATCTTCATCCACCGAACCACGACGGATACTCTTCCCGAAGGAACTACAGACCTGATGGACTTATTGAAGGCCTCTTCAGACAAGCCCCAATATAAAATCAGAGACGGAGCCGTGGCTTATCTGATGTATACCTCAGGGACAACGGGCTTTCCCAAAGGGGTGGTCAATAGAAACCGGGCCGGGGCGGCTGAATGGTTCAGGTATGTTGCCTCTCTTATGATCAATCCTGACGAGGACATCCTTTATACCTGCTTGCCATTATTCCATGCCAATGCTTTGATTCTGACCGCAGGATGGGCCATGGCCGGAGGCGTACCTTTTGGTCTAGATAAAAAATTTTCCGCCTCTCAGTTTTGGGATCGAATCCGTCACTATGGCGCAACCCAGTTCAATGGGCTGGGGGCCATGATCCCCATTCTCATGAAACAACCGGAGAAACCCAATGATGCGGACAACCCGGCGCGCATTGTCCACTCAGCCGCCTGCCCGGCCAATCTTTGGGAGGCCTTCGAAAAGCGATTCAATGTTAAGCTTTGGGAAGGATATGGGGCCATAGATGGCGGCGGGGTTACCATCTCAAATGCGGGGGATGCCCCGGTCGGTTCGGTCGGAAAACCCGACCCCCTTATTATTTGGAAATTGGTGGACGACGATGGGAATGAAGTCCCGCAGGGCGAACCGGGTGAATTAATTACAAAGGTATCGGATAAAAAGACCGGCGGTGTAGAATATTATAAAAATCCGAAGGCCTCATCTGAGAAGCTCATAGGGGATTGGCTCTACAGCGGCGATCTCTTTTATGCCGATAAGGACGGCTTTCTCTTTTTTGTAGACCGAAAAACGGATTCCATGCGCAGGCGGGGAGAAAATATATCCTCCTGGGAGGTTGAAAATGTAGTCGAAAAATTTCCCGCCGTGGCTGAGTGCGCGGCCTTTGGGGTCCCCTCGGAACTGGGTGAGGATGAAGTGATGATTTGGGTCAAGCCCAAAGAGGGCCTAACCCCGGATATTAAGGAACTCATCCGTTTTTGTGCAGAAAACATGGCCCATTTTATGGTCCCCAGGTTTGTGGATGTGGTGGATGAGATCCCCAGAACCAGCACCTTGCGGGTCATGAAGGGTGATATGAAAAAAAGGGGAGTTACGGAACGCACCTGGGACCGGGAAAAAGAGGTGCCCGATTTGAGTATCAGGAAAAACTAAAGGCAAAAACTAAAATTTTCAGAAGGAGAAAACGATGAGCGATAAGGTTTATATCATCGGAGTCGGTATGATTAAATTCGGGAAGCACTTTGATCTGGGGGTCAAACAATTGACCGGTCAGGCCCTTGACTTGGTCCTGAAAGATGCCGGGTTGGAGAAGAAGGATCTGGAGGCGGCCTGGTTTTCCAATACCGGTTGGGGAATAAGTGATTACCAGCACGGAATCAGGGGGCAGGTGGCCCTCTCGGCTAATGGTTTGGATCAGATCGCTTTGACTAATGTTGAAAATGCCTGCGCCAGCGGGAGCACGGCTTTTCACAATGGCTGGGCCGCCATCAAGGCCGGTATCTACGATTGTGTCTTGGCGATCGGGGCGGAAAAAATGTACTACCAGGTGGACCCGAAGAGCGGTGGAGGCCGGTCCTTCGAAGGTTTTATTTCCGGAACGGATGTGGAGGAAACCCGGGCCATGATGGCCAAGCAAAAAGAGGAAGCCAGGCTGAAAAAGGAACAGATGGAAAAAGAGGCCCGGGAAAAGGGACAGGAAATAAAAAAAGAGGAAGGAAAGGGTGGCCATTCCATTTTCATGGATTTTTATGGAGCCGGTGCCCGGATGCACATGAAAGCCTATGGAACCACTCAGCGGCAACTGGCGGTTATCGCTGCCAAGGCGCACAATAACTCAGTTCTCAATCCCTTGGCCCAGTACACCTTTCCGCAAACCGTGGAACAGGTCATGCAGGACCGGATCGTTTCGTATCCCCTGACCAGGGCTATGTGCGCTCCTATCGGAGACGGTGCGGCTGCGGCCATTCTTTGCAGCGAAAATTTTTTAAAGAAACATTCCTCCAGCCGGGCAGTTCTTGTCCGGGCTTCCATTCTGAGGTCAGGGGTCCGAGTAGGAAAACCCAATGATGTCACCGCCCGTGCTTCCAAGGCCGCCTATGAACAGGCCGGCCTCGGTCCGGAAGATATTCATGTGGTCGAAGTTCATGATGCCACCGCTTTTGGTGAGCTGGTTCAATCCGAGGAGATGGGCTTTTGTCCCAAGGGCGAAGGAGGACCTTTTGCCGAAAGCGGGGCCACGGCCCTGGATGGCAAAATACCGATTAATCCCAGCGGCGGACTCATCTCGCGCGGCCATCCCATCGGGGCCTCCGGCTTGGCCCAAATGTATGAACTGGTAACTCATCTTCGTGGGGAAGCGGGGAAGCGTCAGGTGAAGAACTCGCGCATCGCCATGACCGAAAACGGCGGCGGAACTATTGGCAACGGCGAGGCGGCCATGACCATCCATATACTGGAGAAGGTTTGATCGCAATCAGGACGGAGTTAAATCCTTTCCCTTGCTTTTAGTTGATCAAGATTTTTCATTTTAAACTTCTTTTTCAGTTATCTGCTTTTCGGAGATTTCATGTTTACCTTTAAACCAGAATCCTTTTACGTAATGCCTTTTCATTTCGGTCCCAGGGCTCAGAAGGGGTCAGCCCTTTATGGTGATGTGACCACTATAACCGTATCCTACCTGACCGATCGCCAGAAACTCTCCGAGTACCTGCCCGAACCTTTTGAGGTGGGTCCAGAGCCCCTGGTTTCGGTTTCCTATGCCATGAACCGGGAAGTCGCCTGGCTGGCCGGAGGGGGCTACAATCTCATCGGGGTGAATGTTTCGGCCGTCTTTAATGGTAAAGTCGATCACCTTGCCGGAAGTTATTGCCTGGTCATGTGGGAAAATTTGACCGATCCTATTCTTACCGGTAGGGAAATTGAGGGTATTCCAAAAATCTACGCCGACATCCCTGATCATACGGTCTGCGCCGGCATTTGGAGCTCCTGTGCCAGCTATCGGGGACATAAAATCGTAGATCTGAGGGTTAAAGATTTGACTCTCCTGCCAACCGATCAAGTAAAAGAAATGGAAAGGATGTCCAGAGAAGGTAACTGGATGGGCTGGAAATATATTCCGAAAACAGGAGGACCAGGCGCGGAAGTGAGCCACGCCACCCTTTTTCCCACGAACCCCACCTTTGATCATATTTGGATCGGTACGGGAGAAGTGAAATGGAATCGATTGACCTGGGAACAGAACCCCACCCAGTTTCATATTGTTAATGCCCTGGAAGAGCTTCCCATCCTTGAATATCGTTCAGCTGTGGTGCTGAAAGGCAGCTCCTCCCTCAGGGTGGGAGCAAAACCGGTAAGACCGCTACGCTGAAAATAATGAAACGGATCCCCTGAACAGCCGCAGATGGTTCAGCAACCTTATTACAGAACAGATACACGCCTGCCAAGCTAAGGGAGACAATATCAATGGCCTTGATACGTAAAGAAGGCAGAATCAACGACAACACTTATCTGATTGACGCAGTTCACCAGGGAAACAAAGGCGGTTATGCTGTTTACTTGCTTAAAAGCGGAGATGGGGGGACCTGTTTGATTGATGCTGGCACTAAAAGTTCCGCCCAGGTCATCGTCGAGAAATTGAAAAAACTGGATGCTTGGCCGATGGACAAGATTATCATTACCCACTCCCATTGGGATCACACACAGGGTATCGGAACCCTTCGTCAGAAAGCGTCCGAAAGCCATAAAATCCCGGCGGTATTCGCCTCGGAAAAAGCCGGGCCTTATCTTGCCGATCAGTCTTATAATATTTGTTTCGGAACCGATCAAACACCTTATGAAAATGTACAGGACGTCCTCGATTTGAAAAACGGCGATAAGCTTGAAGTAGGCAAGGACCTGACGATTAAAATCATCGATACCCCAGGACACATGGTGGATCACCTGTCCGTCTGGGACGAAAACAGCGGGAACATCTTTGTGGGTGATGCCATTGGGATGAAATGGGGAGATTATCTCGTTGTGCCTAACCCCAATTCCTCCTTCTGGAATGAGAAAGATTTTTTTAAATCCATTGATATCCTGAAATCACTTAAGGCGAAGACCGTCTGTTTGGCCCATTTCGGCTGTCTCAACGGAGAAGATGCCCAAAATATTTTGGATGATTCCGTCTCAATCTACAACAAGTGGATGGAAATTTTTTACAAAAATTCTTCAAGATTAGATGATATTTCTTATCTGATCGAACTATTATGGTCGAAAATTTATAATCATATTCCCGAAAGGTTTCGGCCTCTTATTGAATAGCCTCTGATTGAAGCCTTGGAGTTGGCAGCCAGAGCCTATGCCAAACAGCACTCTGAGGGACAAAAAGTTTAGTCCGAATCGCCTACACAGTGCATGCCGAGCATTTTGACCGGGAAATGGAAAAGATGAAATCCAGGGGGCTGTCTATATTATTTTCTAGTCGGCAGTCCAACGGTGGGGGATTTGCCTATTTTGATACCCGCCAGGTGGGCGGGATTATCACTGAATTAATGCGGGTTCCGAGTTAGAAGAAAAAAGCCCCAGGCCGTAGGCGAGAAGAACTTTGAATTTTCAACTTTACGTGTTGTACCATTTTCGTAAATACTAAAGGAGAATGAACATGGCTTATACATTTCAGGCAAAACCATACTTTCAACCAGCGCACTTCGGACCCTGGCCCGTTGAGCCGGTGCTTCATTACGGCGACTTGACTTCTATTTACATCAGCTACACGACGGACAAAGATACGCTGGCTTCTATGCTACCCCCGGGATTTGAACCAACCGATGTGCCGACGGTAATGGTTTGGGCCCAATATTGCCGTGATGTCAGCTTTCTGGCTGGCTTTGGCTATAATATCGTGGGTGTGAATTTTTCCGCGGTTTGGAATGGTAAAAAAGAAACACGGACCGGGGCACTTGCTGCCGTTTTATGGGAAAACGATTTTATGCCAATCATGTTTGGTCGAGAACATCTGGGAGCGCCTAAATTGTGGGCCGATATCCCCGATGTCCAGATCACCAAAGATAACGGGCGGCGCTTTCTGTGCTCAGACAAAGGGGCTATGCTGGTCGAGGGGTTTATCACTGATCTGAACCCGTTGCCCCCTTCCGCTCTGGAAGCGATGGATGCCGAATCCCGGAAAGGCAACTGGTTCTGCTGGAAATACATTTCACACGCCAGCCAGAAAAAAGCGGATCTAAGTCTGCCGACAGCCATGAAAAGCCAATCCAGGCTCAAAGAAGCCTGGCTGGCAAAGGGCACTCACAAATTCCACACGCCGAAATGGGAAGAATCCCCGTTGTCCGCACACATTATGGGGGGATTGAACAAGCTTGTGGTTAAAGAGTACGTCGGGGCTTTGATGACCCGCGGTGAAAATGACCTGCTCTTCGGTGAAATCGATTACCTCGAATAGGATTTGCTGAAAAAAGGAGGATAGGATGAAACTAAAAGGCAAAGTGGCCTTGGTGGCCGGAGGCGGACAAGGGATTGGTGAAGGGATTTCCCTTTGCCTGGCCGAAGAAGGAGCGGATGTGGCTATTGCCGATATTAATGCAGAAAAAGCCAAACAGGTGGCTGAAAAAATCAAATCTTTGGAGCACCAGGCACTAGCCTTAGTGGCTGATTTGACCGAAGAAGCCGAAGCCAAGAAGACGGTTCGAGAGACAGTGGACTTTTTCGGCCGAATCGATATCCTGGTCAACAATATCGGTGGGGTAAGCGTGGAGACGCTGATGCAGATCGGGGAGAATCGGGCAGCCTTCGGGAATGAAGTTGTTCCGGAATTCATGTACTTTAATTCAAAGGTTTGGGACCGGTATTACCGGTTGAACCTGAAAAGCCATGTTATGTTATGCCAGGCCGTAACCCCTTATTTTATCAAACAGCGAAGCGGCAAGATCATCAATATATCTTCTGTTTCCGGGAGACTTCCGGAACCGGGCCACATGCCTTATGGTTCGATGAAGGCCGGAGATATTTCCTTTACCTGGTCTTTGGCCAGTGCTCTGGCCCCTTATAACGTAACGGTCAACTGCATATGCCCTGGTTTTGTATATACCCCCCTCTGGGAAATGGGGGCCACTGCCCGTCAGCAAATGCTTAAGGAAGCCAGGGCGAAAGGTCAAGTGCTTCCGCCCGGTGTTGTCCCCGAGGATGTTGAAAAACTAACGCCCAGGGAATTGTGGCTGAAGTATATGGTCTTACCTTCCACACCACTTGGAAGAGAACAGACGGCGGAGGATATGGGGCGGGTAACGGTCTTCCTGGTTTCGGACGATGCCAAAAACATTACCGGCCAGGTCTTGCATGTAGACGGAGGGTTGGCCATGCGCTGAATTAGCAGCATCTGTCTTCAGGAAGATTTGGTTTGTGCCTTTCTTCCGGAAAGACACAACAATCCAGGAAATCCTATAAATTCTATCTGAAACAAAAGATTATTTATGAAAGCCTGATATTACAATTGGAGGAGAGTTAAAATGACCATGATTGACGGAGGAGCTCTGGTCGGGAAGGCCCTGGCCAATGAGGGTGTAGAGAAGGCCTTTGTTTTGTGCGGAGGGCATATCATGCCGGTTTTTTATGGAATGCGAAATGCGGGTATTGAGATCATCGATATGCGTCACGAGTGTGCGGCCGTGTACGCGGCTATCGCTTATATCAGGGCCTCTGGTAAGCCGGCTGTGGTCACCACCACTGCCGGGCCGGGCATTGGTAATACACCGGCGGGAATGATAGAGGCCCAGTCTCTGGGCATACCGCTTCTTCATATCGGTGGGGCAGTAGCCATGGCCAAAAGGGACACCGGAGATCTTCAGGATATGTCGACCCTGAAGGTGATGGAAAGCTGCTCCAACTGGTCACAGAAAATCACCCAGACCGAACGAATCCCGGAGTATATTGCCATGGCCTATCGCTATGCCAATGATTTAAATCCGGGACCGGTCTATCTGGAGATTCCTACGGATCTCTTGTTTGCCCAGGTCGAAGAAGAGAAAATAGTTTTTCCGCTGAATTATCGTACCCGGGCCATCCCCTATGGAGATCCGGCCTTGATCGATGCTGCGGCAGAGCTCCTGGTCAAGGCCCAGCGGCCGGCGGTTGTGGTCGGCGATGGGGCATTGTTAACGGTTGGGGATAAGGCCTGGGCCGTTGCAGCTCTCTCGGATTATTTAAAAATGCCGGTGGGTGTCTCGGGCTCAGCATGCCGAGGATTATTCGGTGATGAATATAAGAACCCGTTGCTTAGAACCAACGCCATGTTTTTTGCCGATTTAGTCCTGACCCTAGGTGTACGTTTTGATTTCAGATTGGGATTGGGGGGTATGATACCGAAGGAGGCCAAGGTCGTCCAGGTCCACACGGATATGCGCCAGATTGGTTTCAATCTCCCGGTGGATATCGGTATAGTTGGAGGAGCCGGCCCCGTAGCCAGTCAGTTGTTAGAGGCGGTAAAAGTAAAACAGCCTAAACCCTCGGAGGTTCCTTGGACTGGGCCGAATCCAAAGTCCATGAAGGATCTTATGCCTGAGGCCTACGAGGCGAAGAATATCCCTATTCACCCTGCCCGTTGTGCGGGCGAGGTGGCCAAGTTTCTCGAAAAAGAAGGCCGTGATTGGACCTTGATTTGTGATGGGGGCGAGGCCGCCATCTGGATGATCATTGCAGCCACGGCGGGGCGTCCGAGCCAGATCCATTCCTCGGGCCCGAACGGGACCATCGGCACAGGACCGGCCTTGGCTGTCGGAGCCTGGGTGGCCAACCGAAAACCGGTCTTGTGGTACACCGGTGATGGAAGCTTTGGTTTTTATCCAATGGAAATGGACACTATGGCCCGGTTTGGAATCCCTGTGGTTTGCGTGATCTCTAATGATTCGGCCTGGGGGATGATCCGCCTGGCCGAGAGATATATACGGCCCGAGGAGATTGAAACCAAGGGACAATGCAACGTGGAGCTGCATCATATGCGCGCTTATGAGAAGATGGCGGCCATGTGGGACGGGCACGGCGAGTGTGTTACAGATCCCGATGAGATAATCCCGGCCATCAAACGGGCAGCGGCTAACGGGAAACCTTCGATCATCAATGTGGAGGTGGACCAGGTGAGCCTCTCGCCCATGCTCACAGGTTTCGCCGAGATGGTCAAACCATCCAACTGAGGGGACGAGAAAAATCTGCTTATGCTGTTTATCATCAAAATATCCTGACCCTTATCCTAACGGAGGGAGATTGAATTGACTGATATTGATATCGATACCCCTTCGAACCGCTTATTCGGATCTATTTTTTTATTAAAATAGCCATAAAGAATGATATCAGGAAGACCACGGGGAAAAGATATACCGACCATAAATCAAACAGGAGCGCCTTATGATCCCTGCCATTATGATACAGCCTTAAGGCAACACAGGATTCAAGTACAGAAAGAAATATGAAAAAAAATCCCAGAAAATGAACATGGTCTGCTAAGGTTAAAACAGGGCTCTCAAATATCCTTTGCGATACAACAATATGGGATGATACAGCCCCAAACATTCCTGTTACGCAAACACTAAAACGAGGGGCTGCATAATGTTTGGGGTGAATAAGAAAGGTTAAAAAGGCAATGGCCACTGAGATAAACAAGGCAAGGAATGTCTTTAAAAATAAATTGAAGCCCTTGTGATCAATAGGAACATCAAAGGTGAATCGTGAATAGGTCACTTTTTCATCAGGACTTCTCGACGGTTTCCCAAAATTAGTTTCATAGATATTATCGGAAATATAGACTTTAGGGGTGCGGATAACCCAGTCATTGATATTCAACCCGGAATATATTTTTGAATTTTCCACATCAGGGACATAAATCAATTTTTTTATATCGTCATCCTCGTCTTCGACATATATAGATATTATTTGCTTGTCCCATGGATATGAGGATAAGCTGAATCGTGTGTGAAGGCTCGCTCTGCATCGGTAAGAAACATGATGATAATCGCCATGGGTGATTAAGTTATCCTGCTTGGCTTTATAGGCCAGGTATCCGTTCATGATCTCAAAATTTCGCGGATTCACATCTCCCTTCCATTTAAACCAAATATAGAAATCAACCGTGTAAGTGCCTTTTCTGATATCAAGGTCATAAACGTCCATGATATAGATTCCGATAGTTACTTTGGCCGGACTTGGATGTTTTGATTCCTGGGACAGGGCCTCGGACGAGAAAACAAAAACAAGGATTAGGCAGAGAAACAAAGAAAGGTGATTAAAAAATGGGCGTATAAAGGATTTCATCATTAGCCTTTTTTTTCACTATTCTCCAAAGACCTAGCTTCTTTTTTTCGGTTTGTCCTATGGGTTGAACAACGGGAAGAAGGAACAATGAACCAACATGACCACTCCTGAAGAGGGGCATATTGGTGTTAAATTGCATAACTTATTTTAGTTTTCCATTTGATAAGGATTTTCTTTAGATGGAAAGAGTATAAAACAAGAAAGAGAAAGGATCAAGAAGAAAAATAGGACAGAAGACAAGGGAAAGGAGAGCTTCCCTATGATTACAAGCCCATTTCCGAATGGGTTTTCTACTTTCATATAATCGTTCGACCTGGAGTCTGTCGACAGGATCCAGAACACAGGGAATGAGGGTGCCTTGATTTTCTTTTTGACGAAGCCCCGGACAGACGTTATTATAGAAGCCATGATAGCGAACTCCCACCGAAGGCGGGATTCCCCATGATCGGGGATATGGGAACACATAATCAATAGATAATCAGGGACTCTTCGGGGAGATAGGACATTCGTTCTTGAGAGAAAGAGACCCATTTATGATGTGGCGGGCCAGATATTCCTTAGCTCCTTAATGTTTATACTTATTACCTGGAGAGCAGGAGATTATTTATAAATGGAAAAATTTAAAAAGATACTGATCGCCAACCGCGGTGAGATTGCGGTCCGGATCATCCGCACTTGTAAAGATATGGGTATCAGCCCCGTAGCCGTCTATTCTCAGGCTGATGCCGATGCGCTGCATGTCCAATTGGCAGACGAGGCTTATGAAATCGGACCGCCCGAACCCTTCGAAAGTTATTTAAACTTCGAAAAAATTATTTTCGCGGCCCAACAAAGCGGCGCAGATGCGATTCATCCGGGGTATGGATTTCTGGCTGAAAACCCTGAGTTTGTCGAGTGCTGCGAAGAGGCCCAAATTACTTTTATCGGCCCTTCCAGCCAATGCATGTTTAAAGCAAAACCCAAAAACCGTGCCCGTCAGCTCATGAGGATGATTAATATCCCCGTCGCGCCGGGTTGTGATGACGCCATCACGAACGGCACTAAAGAAGGTGAAGGCCAGGCCAAAGCTATAGCCGCAGAAGTGGGCTATCCCGTGATCGTTAAGCCTTCCGGCGGCGGCGGCGGGATTGGTATTATGATTGCCCGCAATGAAAAGGAATTAAGCAAAGCCATTGCCGGCGCGGAGTCACGCGGCCGTAAAGCCTTCGGCACTTCGTCCTTCTATATAGAAAAATATCTTTCCAATATGAAACACGTTGAATTTCAAGTGCTGGCCGACAAATTCGGCAATGTGGTGCATCTGGGTGAACGCGACTGCTCCATACAGCGCCGTTTTCAGAAGCTGATCGAAGAAGCGCCCTGCCCTATTGTCAGCCCTTTCTGGCGGATGAAAATGGGTGCAGCCGCCATCGACGTAGCCTTTGCCCTGGAATATGCCGGCGCCCTAACGGTTGAATTTTTTTATTTCCCAGATGAAAGAAAGTTTTATTTCAATGAGATCAACTCGCGTTTGCAGGTGGAGCACTGTGTCACCGAGATGGTTACCGGTATTGATATCATCCGGGAACAAATTCGAATTGCCCAAGGCGAAGAGTTAAGTTTTAACCAGGACGATATTCGGATGAACCTCCACGCTGTGGAATGCCGTATTAATGCAGAGGATGCCCTGCGCAATTTTATACCTTCACCGGGAGTTATTAATAAACTGCGTCTGCCCCACGGCCCGGGAATTCGTATTGATGAAGGGATCTATGAGGGTTACCATTTCCCTTTTTATTATGACTCTCTGATGATGAAACTCATGAGTACGGGAAAAACTCGGGATGATGCCATTAACCGTATGAGGCGAGCGCTCAGTGAACTGGAGCTGAAAGGCGTTAGAACCACCATTCCTTTCCACAATATTATACTGGATCATAATGACTTCATAAGTGGTAACTATACAACCGATCTTGCTGATCAGCCTGAAATTAGAAACTTGCTTAAAATAGCTATGACTGAAAAAAAATCGCCAGCCTGAAATATTTTTATTGATAAGACTTTGCTTTATGATGGAAAGAGTAAAAAACCAAGGAAAAGACACGGTCAAGAAAAAAATTGGGCCAAAGGCAAGGGGGCAAGGGGGGGCATTTGAAGAAAACGGGCTTAGACAGGGTTGGAATTTATAGACAAAAAGTGATAACAAGGATGTTAACCCCTGTTGGAAGAAAAGGTTGAGTGATGCAGGAAGGATTTGATTGATGAGTTACACGATTGCCTTGGCTGGAAAAGGGGGGACTGGAAAAACGACCATAGCCGGTCTTTTGATCCGTTACATGGTAGAAAAAAGACTTAAACCGGTATTGGCCGTGGATGCCGACGCCAATGCCAATCTGAATGAAGTCCTGGGGGTCCCGGCCAGACAAACGATTGGGGATGCTAGGGAAGAGATGAAAAAAGGTGGGCTGCCAGGGATGACCAAGGATATTTTTATGGAAATGAGGATTCAAGAATCCCTGGTGGAGTCCGAAGGATTTGATCTGATCATCATGGGCCGGCCGGAAGGACAGGGATGTTACTGCGCAGCCAACTCCTTACTTTCACAATTTATAGAAAAATTATCTCAAAATTATCCCTATCTGGTGGTCGATAATGAGGCCGGCATGGAACATATCAGCCGGCTGACCACCCGAGAGATCGATGTCTTGTTGATCGTTTCCGACAGTTCCCGCCGAGGTATCCAGGCAGCAGTTCGGATTGGAGAATTGACCCGGGAGTTAGGGCTTAAAATTGAAAAAAGATTGGTCATCATCAATCGGGCCGAGACGGAGGACCTTCCTGAACTCAAGGCCTGGGAAACCCTTTTGCAGG
Source organism: Thermodesulfobacteriota bacterium (assembly GCA_049520575.1). Classification (GTDB taxonomy): domain Bacteria; phylum Desulfobacterota; class RBG-13-43-22; order RBG-13-43-22; family RBG-13-43-22; genus RBG-13-43-22. The sequence goes on from JBEKPQ010000015.1 coordinate 18,089, forward strand.
AACGGGGATTAACGCTTTTAGGGATTATCCCCAAAGATGAACTCATTTACGAGTTTGACAAAGAAGGAAAACCCTTCAGTACCCTTCCCGAAAATTCATTAGCCCGCGCAGCAGCTTTTAAATTATTTTGTTTGTTATTTAAACCTCTGGCCGAAGGAAAAAACTAATTATCATCGGGGAGGCCATTTCAATCAGAAAACGACAGAGATTTTTTTAGGCAGGATCTGGAAGCGGGCCGGGAGACGGCCGACCAGTTCTCCGTCCAGATCGATCAGGACCTCTTCCTCAGAGGTCAGTTCTATGGTTCCGGCTTGAAAGGTTTTCACCTTGGGGTGTTGGGCGATGGTTCCGCGATAAAGGCGGCTGATATTGGTCAGGACATCAATTTTGGAGACATCCCCGATAACCACCAATTCGAAAAGACTGTCATTCAACTGGGCTTCCGGGGACACCCACATACCGCCTCCAAAATATTTTCCGTTGGCCACGACGACCGAACTGGCTCGTGTTTCCAATTCCTCTTTGCCATCGAGGGTTATCCGGACAGGTTTGTTTTGGTAGCGGAACAGGGTTATCAGCACCCCTTTTAAAAAACTGAGTTTTCCTCCCAACCATTTGGAATGGCTGTTCACATAACGAACCAGATCCCCGCCGAAACCAACATCAGTGACATTGACAAAATACCGCTGAACCGGTTTGCCCTCCAGATCCGTAAAATGGACTTGACCGACATCAATGAATTGTGCGGTGCCCTGAAGGGCCTGCCGGGCTGCTTTGGAAAGGGAATGAGAAATCCCCAGGGTACGAACCAGGTCGGCCCCGGTCCCTTTGGGCAAAAAGACCAGAGGAATATTATCGGCTGAACGTATCAAAAGACCGTTGACCACTTCATTGAAGGTGCCGTCTCCTCCATGCACGGCAATGGTAGAAAAGCCGAGGTCAACCGCCTTTTGAGCCAGCTCCTGGGCATGACCGGGGTGCATGGTAGGCCATACTTCGAAGGGAGGCCAAAGAGGTCGCAGCAAGTTTTCCGTGCGTGACCATTGCCGGCCTGTCCTTCCATTGGCGCTGACCGGATTGACGATTACGACCCATGAAGGACTGTTGGATGCTTCTCGACTCATTGGTTGGAAGGTCCTTTCTCTATCCTCATGACCGTTTGAGGCAGACGCTATGAAATATGAAATGTTGAATATCGAATAATGAATACTGAAATGCGAAGGAAGGCAAGAAAAATCCCTTCATGATTCGAAATTCAGTGTTCGAAATTCCTATTTTTAATTAAAGGTTCTGCAAGGCCTGCCCGACCTTTTGTCCCAATTGGAAGGCGGCCTCGATGCCCTGTGAGCCGGGAACAAATTGGATCTTCAGACCCGGATCGATCAATTCAAATTTCATCTCTTCCAGTTCTTTGTTGATCAGCTTAACGGCTTCACCGCTCCAGCCATACGAGCCGAAGGCGGCGGCAATTTTTTTGCTGGGTTTCAGTCCCTTCATATAGGTCAGGAAATCTGCGACCGTCGGAAACAGGCCGTTGTTCAGGGTGGGAGAACCCACTAGGACCGCCCCGGCATCCAGGATCTCGGTTATGACATCACTACGATGGCTGGCCCGAAGATGCATGGGTTTGGCCTCAACGCCTGTTTGGGCCAGACCATCCACAATAGCCTCAGCCAGTTTCTGGGTGCTGTGCCACATGGTGTCATAGACGACAACGGCCTTCTTTTTAGGTTTCTGTTGGCTCCATTCCACATAGGCCTGAATTATTTTGGAAGGGTCTTGCCTCCAGATGATTCCATGATCCGGACAGATCGTTTTGATTGACAGGCCCATCTGGGTGACCTTTTCCACCAATTGAAGGACCAGAGGGGCATACAAGAGCAAAATATTGGCAAAATATTTCCGGGCATGAGGCATGATAGCCTCACCCACTTGGTCGTCAAACCGATCCATCCCGGCAAAATGTTGACCGAAGGCGTCACTGGAAAAAAGGAGTTGCTCCTCTTTGACATAGGAAAACATGCTGTCCGGCCAGTGGAGCATCCGGGTTTCCAAAAAAGTTAAGGTCCTTTTCCCTAAATTCAACACCCCTCCGTTTTCCACCGGCTGATAATTCCATTTCTCCGGAAAGTGGAGGGAGAGATTTTTTTGCCCCACTTTGGAACAGTACAGGGGTTTGTCTGTTCCGATTTTAGACATGACCCGGGGCAGACCGCCGGAATGGTCCATCTCAGTATGATTGCTGATCATATAATCAATTTTCTGGGGATCAATGATCTGGGCGATGTTATCCAGCAATTGATCGGCGAATTCCTTTTTGACCGTATCGATCAAAGTGACTTTTTCATCCAGGATCAAATAGGCGTTATAGGTCGAACCTGCCGGAATAGCATAGCCATGAAAATCCCTAATGTTCCAATCCACCGCCCCTACCCAATAAATACCCTTGACTACTTCCACTGGTTTCATGATGTTTACCTCTTCCTAAAAAATATAAAAAATCTTCTTCATTCTTTTTTTCTTGAGACCAAAGGCAGGGAAATTTTAACCAGGGTCCCTTTCCCTTCTTCACTGTCCAACTCCAGCTTCCCTCCAGGATGTCCATCGATAATTTTTTTTGAAACGCTGAGACCCAGACCCGTGCCCCGACGTTTGGTGGTAAAAAAAGGAGTAAACAACTTGTCCCGATCTTTTGTTGGTATCCCGGGGCCATTGTCAATAATGGAAATTTCCACCTGGTTGTCCAACGGTTTGGCCTGGATAGTCAAATTACCGCCTTTTTCCATGGCTTCCATGGCGTTTTTTACCAAATTCAAAAAAACCTGTTTTAATTTACCCGAATCACCCTTAACCCAAAGGGGATCTTTGGGCGTCTTCAACACCAAAGCGATCTTTGCCTTTTTGCAGTCCTCTTTGGAAAGGGAATAAATCTCCTTCATCAGGGTATTGATATCCACTTGCTCGAAAACTAATTCTTGAGGACGGTACACATCCTTGAGTTCCAGGATCAGTTTTTCCAACCGCTGGACCTCGTCGGCGATAATTTTCAACTTGGTCTGACTTTTCTCATCCTGGATGGTCCTGGAAAGCTGCCTGGCGAATCCCCCGATCATGATCAAGGGGTTCTTTATCTCATGGGTGATTTCGGCCACCAGTTGTCCCAGTGCGGCCAGGCGTTCGGATTGGGCAATCTTTTCCTCGAGGGTCTTGGTTTCCGTCAGATCTCTGATGATTCCAGTAAAATAAATTTTGCCCTCGATTTCCGAAACGGAAAAGGAAATGGAGAGGGGGAACTTTTCCCCATTCTTCCGGGTAGTCAAAAATTCGGTTTGATGACCGATGAGTTTTGATTCCCCGGTATTTAAAAACCTGGAAACTGCCTGTTTATGGCCTTTTTCACACTCCGGAGAGAGAATCAATCCCAGATCTTTTCCGATGACCTCTTCTCGGGAATAACCAAAGATCTTTTCAGCGGCCTTATTGAAAATGATCACCTGATGATGTTCATCGATGGTGACAAATCCCTCGTTGGTGTTTTCTGTTGTCCCCCGAAGGATGATTGATTCCAGATCGGAAGGGGGAAGGCCGCATTTTTTCCGCATAGAGATTCCGTCCGTTATTTTGAAACGCGCTGGCTATTCTTGCTCAAACTTGTCCTTGGTAGCCCCGCAAACCGGGCAGGTCCAATCCTCCGGAAGGTCTTCAAATCGGGTTCCTGGTTTTATTCCATTATCCGGATCACCATTGGCCGGGTCATAAACATATCCACAGATCGAGCAAACATACTTTTCCATCTCTTGATTTTCCTCTCCGTTTTTGATTAAGCCGCTACCTCATAGCCTGCTTTTTTTACTTTATCTTTAATGATACTCAGGTCAATCGGTTTTGTTTCCGTAAAGGCGGCCTCGCCTTTTTCGAGATCAACGGCCACATTCTGAAGTCCGTCGATTTCTTTTAAGGTTTTGGTTACGGCCATGACACAATGCTGACAGGACATCCCTTTTATTTTTACAGTTGTTATCGTGATACTCCTTTCTACGAAAGCGGTCCAAGGTAAAAGGGAAGGAATCGACATTGGGAATTACCTTGCACCTTACTATTTTCCTACCCTCAAGGAAAACGATTTTTAATAAAACTAATCACTAAGAAATGAAATGTAAAGTGACGGCAAGCCGTTCTCTTAATTTTCTAAAAAAGGCCAGGGTTGGATTTCCAAAACATTAATAGGGAAGCCTGGTCTGAGGCCGCCGTTCCGGAACATAAGAATGAGGCCCTTCGGTCTCGTTCCATGCCTTGGAGACATAGAGGTTACAATAACAACTTCCGAAATCTTCCACATCCTGGGTCCTGTAAGCACACGGGCAGATAATGTCCTGGTCGAGTTTTCGGTCTCCGGAAGCTAGCCGGCAAGGACAGCACATATAGCTATAACGATCTTTATTGAGAAGAAGTGCCTGGAGCAGGTCGTTTACCCTTTCCCGGTCTTTGTTAAAAAAATAGCCTTTGGGCTCCTGTGCCTTTTTTAACAGGTCATAGAGTTCTTTTTCATTCATAGGCCCAGGACCTCCTTGATCTCTTTTTCTTTGAATCCGACAATGATCCTATCGCCGATGAGGATAGTCGGGAAGGAAGTGTTGGGATTATATTTTTTCACCTCTTTAATTATCTCAGTCTGCTCCTGACCTTGAAGCAGATCGACATCGATATAGTCATAGGCGACGCCCATGTTGTTCAGGAATTGTTTGGTGTTTTTGCAATGACTGCAGGTGCTCAAGGTGTAGAGTTTAACCGGCGGCATAAATCCCTCCTTTATAGTTCTTATAGAATTTTATAATTATAGCAAGGGCAAGAATATAAATGCAATTTCTTTCTTAGAAGTCATGATTTTAAATATCTTAATAAATATGATAAGATAAAAATACTTTGGATCTCTTGACTATGGATAAAGTCTATTATCTAAATCTGGGTCTGGTTCCCTTTGAGCAGGCCTGGGACCTGCAAAAACAACTGGTTGCCCTGAAAAAGGAAAGGGAATTTCCGGATTTTCTTATTCTTTTGGAACATCCTCCGGTATACACGCTGGGTAAATGGGGGAAAAAAGAGAATCTGTACGTGTCCCCGGACTTTCTGAAGCAGGAGGGGATCTCCTTGATACGTTGTGAGCGGGGAGGAGATATTACTTACCATGGGCCGGGACAATTGGTGGGCTATCCTCTTCTCAATTTGAAAAAATATAGACTGGGTGTTAAGGACTATGTAAATTTTCTTGAGGAGGTCCTGGTTAGAAGCCTGTTGGATTGGGAGGTTGTGGCTTCCCGGAGGGAGGGTTTGCCCGGGATATGGGTGGGCGAAAAAAAAATTGCTTCTATCGGAATTGCCGTCCAAAAGGGGATCGCCTTCCATGGTTTTGCCCTAAATTATGCCCATAGAAGGGATCATTTCGAACGGATTAATCCTTGCGGCCTGGATGGCGTGAAGATGACTTCCCTTCAGGAAATAAAGGGGCTGCCCATAGACCCAGAGCAGGTTAGAACGCGAGTGGTTTTCCATTTTGAAAAGATTTTTGATATTCAATTGAAATGGATAACCATGGAAGATGTGAGAAGGATACTGGATACTGGATACTGGATACTGGATAAAAAGACAGAATCCCAACCCCCAAATCCGATGGCTAAAATCCAGCAGTCCACCGTCCGCTATCCGCCATCCGCCATTGAGCGTTTACAAACTTCGAAGGGCGAACAGCAAATACTTCCCAAACCACAATGGCTTAAGAAAAGAATCCCTCCAAGTGCCCATAGGGTCCAAGTTGAAAGCCTTATTCGGAAAGGCGATCTGCATACCGTCTGCCAAGAGGCCTGTTGCCCTAATCAAGGAGAATGTTTCAATCAAGGAACAGCCACTTTTTTACTGATGGGAAATTGTTGTACTCGAAACTGCCATTTTTGTGCCGTTACCAAGGGCAGCCCGGAGCCTTTGAATCCAGAGGAACCCTTTCGGGTCGCTCAGGCCATCAAAGCCATGAGTATTTCTTATGCTGTATTGACCTCAGTGACCCGCGATGATCTGCCCGATGGAGGATCCGGGCATTTTGTCAGGACGGTCAGGGCTATCCGTGATCATTCCCCGGAAACGAAGATAGAATGTCTTATACCGGACTTTAAAGGCTCTGAATCAGCCCTGGCCCAGGTGGCGGAGGCTGTTCCCTGTGTAATGAATCACAATATTGAAACCATAAATCGGCTCTATCCATCGGTCCGTCCCGGTGCGGGGTTTAACCGTTCGCTGACTATTTTTAAATTTTTTAATAAAAATTATCCTAAAATATTGACCAAATCTGGATTTATGGTAGGATTAGTGGAAACGAAAATTGAAGTCAGGGCCTTGCTTCTCGATCTGTTGGAGCATGGTTGTAAGATGGTTACCATCGGCCAATACCTCCAGCCTTCGTCTGCTCATTGTCCGGTGAAGCGCTATGTTACGCCGGAGGAATTTAAACAATGGGAGGAAGAGGCCTTAACCATGGGATTTGCGGCCGTGGCCTCTGGCCCGTTTGTTCGCAGTTCTTTTAATGCCCAAGGGTTGTATCAGCAGGCATTCTTAAAATTAACGTTATAATATTCATTCGAGGTGATTTTACATGACCAAAGAAAAATTTCATCCGGAACATGCCTGGGTATCGGTAAACGGCCACCACGGGACCATCGGTATCTCGGACTATGCCCAACAGCAATTGGGAGAAATCATCTATGTGGACCTGCCGGAAATCAATACCGAAATCCTGGCGGGTGAACCCTTGTGTGCCTTGGAATCCAGCAAAGTGGCCAGCGATGTGATTGCCCCGGTCAGCGGGACGGTCATAGAAACCAACGGGTCTTTAGATGAAGAACCCCAACAGATCAATGCTTCTCCCTATGAAGCGGGCTGGCTGGTTAAGGTCATTTTAAAGAAACCTTCGGAATTGGACGAATTAATGGACAAGGCTGCTTATGAGGAGTATATTGCCTCCAAATAAGCACTATTTTTTTAAAACAAAACCTTTTGCCTCTTTGGGGCGCCACGAAACATGAAAATAATTTTAGGATTCAAGGATTCAAGTGAAAAGCGTGGAAGTTAAAACCCTTGAATCCTTGAATCCTATTTTAAGGAGAGGAGAGGGTATGGCTCCACAAAAAAGAAAAGACAAGCCCCTGGTTCTGCTAAAAAGCCTTGTTCTGGTTATTACCTGTCTGTCTTTTTTGGGCATTCTCTCTTGTAATTGGGGTTCCGGTACGGGCAGTACCTCCAGCTCCGGAAGCGGCTCAGGGACGGGGACGGGATGGACGATTGATATCCAAGTGGGTACAAACCCCATTCAAGTTGGTGGAACAACAACCGTGATGGCGATTATCAAGGACGGTAAAGGAGCGCCCGCCCCTAAAGGGACTTATGTCCGTATGACGTCAGTTCTAAATAGTTTTTTAACAACATCAACACCAGTCAGAAGCGTATTTGGACCCACCGACAACGACCTTGGACAATTTATCCTTACCTATTATGCTCAAAACACAGGGGACGATACCGTGGAAGTTTCTTCCCAAGGTGTAATTCAGAGAAAAACTATTACTGTTTATTAAAGTCAGGCATTCCCTTTTTTGACGGGACTAAACTAAATCGATTAAAATCATCCTTTTTCAAAAGGCTACATATTGTTCAGTCTGGTACCGCTTTATTAATGATTATTAAGAATGGTTCTGCTTTTTTCACACCGATGACCCGGGTTCCGGGGATCTCTTGCCCCTTTTGATCAAAAAACAAAATCGCCGGAGGGCCGAAAAGTCCGAATCTTTTTAAAAAAGCATCCGTTTCCTCATTGGTCGAGGTCACATCTGCCTTCAGGAGCTTCACTCCTTTGAGTTTTTCTTTGACCCGGGAATCTCTAAAGGTCAAAACCTCCATCTCTTTACAGGATACGCACCAATCGGCAGAAACATAAAGCATTACCGCTCGTTCTTGAGTCTCTTTTATCTGGGCCTCTAATTGATTGAGGCTGGTCAGGCGCTGAAAAGAAAGGGATGAGGTCAAGGGCGGAGAGATAACGGGATAAATGATCCAAAAGGCAACGGCCAACAGGAGTATTCCAAAAAAGACTTTGACCCATTTCATCCAGGCCCCGGCCCTCGGCAACAAGGCCCCGGCCGAGGTCCCTATGATTAATAAGGGGACGCCCATGCCCAAGGACAGGGCAAATAAGGCCGAACCACCCAGCCAGACGTCGTTTGTCCGGCTGATATAAAGTAAGGCCCCGGCTAGAGGAGCGGTGACACAGGGACTGATAATAATGGCCGAGAGCAACCCTATGAAAAAGACCCCCACGAAGGTACCGGCCTTGAACCTGTTCCCGGCGGCGGTCAATTTATTCTGTATGAAAACAGGGAGCTGCAATTCATAAAGCCCGAATATGGAAAGGGCCAGGGCCACAAAGATCAAGGCAAAGGCAATCAGCACCCAAATATTTTGCAGCGCATGGGAAATTAATCGGCCTGAGTATCCGGCCGCCACACCGGCTGCTGTATAGGTCAAGGCCATGCCCAGCACATAGGTCATAGAAAGGAGGAAGGCTCTTTTTTTTATCAGATCCTTCCCCTGGGCAATAATGATACCGGAAATGATGGGGATCATGGGCAAAACACAGGGCGTAAAAGAAAGCAGCAGGCCAAATCCAAAGAAGCTTAAAATGATCCAGAAATAGTTATTGCTTTTCAAAAGCCCGAAGATCTCACCTCCACTCTCCCCTATCGAGGTGGAGGGAGATGCCTTGGAAAAAGCTCCAGGTTCTTCCATCCCTTGGAGGGAAGGGGTTGAAGGGAAGGGGAAGGGATTCAAATGAACTTTTTGGGTCTTGGGCGGATAACATAAGCCGGCATCGGAACAACCTTGATAAGTGATACTGAGGATTATTTGTAAGGTTCTCGGAGACAGTGAGGTTATTGGTATTATAATAACCGCTTCCTTACGGAAGATTTCCGCTCGGCCGAAGTATTTATCTTCTTTAACCTGGCCGGGTGGAAATTGAGGAGAGCCAATTTTTGTCTGTCTAGTTTCAACAGCAAATTTGAATTTATCCCGATACAGGTAATATTCTTGGGCAATCTGGAAACGGATTTCAATCTGGCCGGCCTTGAGCAGGCGGGCTTGAAAGGAAAAGGCTTGTTCGGGTCTTAAAGGCTGACAATATACGGCCTGACACAGAAAAAGGATTATAAAGAAAGATAAAATGAAAAAATGCAGGGTAAGACAAAAAGAAAAGTTGCCTTGGGATGTTGAACCTTGAACTTTGAACCTTGAACCTTTTTTAGGCTTTGAGCCTTGAGCCTTACACCTTGAACTCATAACTTTTTAAGGCGCATACACGTAAATACTGACCCAGGCAACAGCCCCTTGATAGGACGCAGTAATTTGATCAACCTTGTTGGCGGCAGTGGTGGTGGCGACTGCCGGTGCGAGATAAGTGGCTGAACAGACCCCAAGGTTAATCGAATTAGGAGTATTAGTTGGAGTAATTGTCGCCCCTAAAGAAGAAGTAAATGTAACCCCCTTAGCTGAATCATTGACGGGATTTCCCTGGGCATCTTTCACTGAGGCGATCAGGGTGGTTGACCCTCCTTGGGGGAGAAGGGTGCTGGTGGCTGTGAGATTGATCGAATAGCCCCCCCCCGTTGCATATCCGCTTGAGGAGGAAGTGTTGGAACATCCGGCGATCCCCAAAACACATAGCATCAGACAACAAAGAAATATTTTAGTATAAGTCATTCCCTGTTCCTTTATTAAACATATAGCCGTTAGTTTTTTATATAATACTATCTGTTATTAAACTTTTTGTCAAGTTAATTTAGAGAGATAAGATAGAAAAATTTGTCTTTCCCTATTTGTCAAAACCCACGGTTCTCGATTCGATGTGAAGTATCAATGCCTATCTTATTATTGGAGATATTTCCATTATCCTTCTTTTAAACTTGACTCCTTCCCTTAAAAAATACTATAAACAATCAAAGTTAACTTATCTAATCTACTTGGAAATAATTATTTTTATGCCCTTAGGCCTTATCCTCTATAATATCCTTACCGGGATTCTTTTTTTAATCGTGTTTCCTTTCCTGATCTTGTATAATCTGGCCCAAGGAAAGTTCAGCAATAATTTGGTTGAGAGGTTGGGGCGATATCCTCGCCATCTCCGGCCGGATGAACCCTTGACTGATGCCGGGCCGGTCTGGATTCATGCTGTTTCAGTGGGTGAGATCAAGGCCGCCATTGCCCTGACCCGGAGGATCAAAGAGCAACTCCCCGAGGTTCCCATCCTTGTTTCAACGACAACACCGGCAGGAAGGGAAACAGCCGAAAAGTTCTTGGGGAAGGAAATACCCGTTATTTATTTTCCCCTGGATTTTTACCCTTGCGTAAAAATGGCAATGAACTTCTTTCACCCCAGGGCCTTTGTGGCCTTGGAAACCGAATTGTGGCCCAACTTTCTTTTTCAGGCCAATAAATCAGGCAGTAAATTGATCCTGGCCAACGGACGGATCTCCAGCCGCTCTTTTAAGGGGTACTCCAGGATTCGCTGGCTCTTGCGGCCTATTCTTGAGAAATTCAGGGTATTGATGGTCAGGGATCCTGATGACGCCAGGTGTTTGATCTCGCTGGGGGCTGTGCCTGAGCGGGTCCGGGTTTTGGGAAACATTAAATACGATGGTCTGGTGGATCAGGCTCAGGAAGCCTTGCGGCTCAAGGTCCGGCAACGGCTTCATCTCCCCGAAGCAAGGCCTGTTATCGTAGCCGGAAGTACCCGGGGAGGAGAGGAAGCGGTTCTCCTTAAAGTCTATCTCCGTTTAAAGACCTCTTTCCCGGAACTGATTTTAGTTCTAGTCCCTCGCCATATCGATCGATGTGCGGAGATAGAAACCCTATTACAACGGCAGGGGATTTCTTTTCAGTTGTATAGCCGGATCCTTTCATTGGAGGAGCAGAGGGAAGTTGACGTTATCCTCGTAGATCGCGTCGGCGATCTTTTTGGCCTTTACAGCCTGGCAACCATTGCCTTTTGCGGGGCCAGTCTGATCCCAAAGGGAGGCCAGAATATTTTAGAGCCGGCTGCCTGGGGGAAACTGGTCTTCTATGGACCTTACATGGAAGACTTCAAAGATGCCCGTCGGCTTTTGGAAGATGCCGGGGCCGGGATTATGGTTCGCGGTCAGATAGAGTTAGAAAAACAAATGGCCTATTTTTTAGAACACCCGGAAGAACGGGAAAGACGGGGAAATGCCGGCCGTGAAGCCTTAAAATCGCAGACAGGACTGACTAAAAAAGCGGCCGAGATCATTGCTGAAATTATTAGGAATTAATAATAATAAATAAGATGAAAGCGTTATTGGCATTAGAAGACGGGACCGTGTTTCCGGCCCGATCCTTTACCGGCCCTGGGGAGGCCGAAGGGGAATGTGTTTTCAATACGGCCATGACCGGATATCAGGAGGTCCTGACCGATCCTTCTTACAAAGGGCAGTTGGTTGCCATGACCTATCCTTTGATCGGAAATTATGGGGTCAACGACCAGGACGTGGAATCGGATAGGATCCAGGTTGAGGCCTTTCTGGTCAAGGAATATCTACCCTTCCCGAGTAACTTTCGATCGCAATCCCCTTTGGCTGTGTATCTGAAAAAAAGCAAGGTCTTTGGCCTGGAAGGGATCGACACCCGGGCTTTGACCCGTCACCTCCGAAACTATGGGGCCATGCGGGTAGCTGCCTCTACGGAGCAATTGAAAGCCGAGGCCTTGGTAGAAAAAGCCCGCTCCATCCCGACCATGCTTGGTCTTGGATTGGTGGATCAAGTCACGACCGACCGTCCTTTTCTCTGGTCGAAGGAAAAGAAAATTCCCGTTGCCGAGGCTCAAAAGAAAAACCCTTGGAAGGTGAACGGGTCTTCTTATAAAGTGGCGGTTCTGGATTGCGGGGTCAAGTTCAATATCCTGCGCAGTCTGGAGCGACGGAATTGTCAGGTTCTGGTAGTCCCTGCTCAGACTCCGGCCCAGGAAATCCTGGCAATCAAGCCCGATGGGCTTTTGATCACCAACGGCCCCGGGGATCCGGCGGCCAATCCGGGAATCGTTCGAACCGTCCGACAACTTCTGGACCTGCTGCCAATCTTCGGTATCTGCTTGGGCCATCAGATCCTGGGACTGGCCCTGGGCGGGGCCACTTTTAAACTCAAGTTCGGACATCGGGGGACCAATCAGCCGGTCAAGTATTTGAAGACCGGCCGGGTGGAAATCACCTCTCAGAATCACGGCTTCTCGGTAGATATTAATTCTATAAAAGATCCGGATGTGGAACTGACCCATATCAATTTAAACGATCAGACCCTGGAAGGGTTGGAACATAAACGATTACCCATTTTTTCCGTTCAATATCATCCCGAGGCCTCGCCCGGTCCCCATGACGCCTCTTATTTATTCGATCATTTTCTGTCCCTCATGGGGAGACACCGGAGAAAATAGTTCATGCCCAAGCGAACCGACATTCAAAAAATCCTGATTATCGGCTCCGGCCCGATTATCATCAGCCAGGCCTGTGAATTTGATTATTCAGGCACCCAGGCCTGCAAGGCATTGCGGGAAGAGGGATTTGAAATCGTTCTGGTCAACAGCAACCCGGCCACCATCATGACCGATCCGGAGATGGCCCATCGGACCTATATCGAACCGGTCACCCCGGAAATCGTGGCCAAGATCATTGAGCGGGAACGACCGCAGGCCCTGCTACCGACTTTGGGCGGGCAGACCGGTCTTAACACCGCTGTTGCTGTGGCCGAGATGGGGGTATTGGACACTTTCGGTGTTGAAATGATCGGAGCATCTCTACCGGTGATTAAAAAGGCCGAGGACCGGGATGAGTTTAGACGGGCCATGTGGAAGATTGGGTTGCGGGTGCCGGAAAGCGTCATCGTCACCAGCCTGGAGGAGGCCCGCGCCCAGGTGGAAAAAATCGGCTATCCTATTATCATCCGCCCCAGTTTTACCCTGGGCGGCACCGGCGGCGGAGTGGCCTATAACCGGGAGGAGTTCGAACTCCTGGTGACCTCCGGATTGGAAGCCAGCATGATTCATCAGATCATGCTGGAGGAATCCGTCCTGGGCTGGAAGGAATACGAACTCGAGGTCATGCGGGATTTCAAAGACAATGTCGTCATCATTTGTTCCATTGAAAATTTCGATCCCATGGGGGTCCATACCGGCGATTCCATTACCGTGGCCCCGGCCCAGACCCTGACTGACAAAGAATATCAGGCCATGCGGGATGCTTCTTTGGCTATCATCCGCGAGATCGGGGTGGAGACCGGCGGATCGAATATCCAATTTGCCGTGCATCCCGGAAACGGTGAGATGGTGGTCATTGAAATGAATCCCCGGGTCTCCCGCTCCTCGGCCCTGGCTTCCAAGGCCACGGGATTTCCTATTGCCAAGATTGCCGCCAAGCTGGCCGTGGGTTATACACTGGATGAGATCCCCAATGACATTACCAAGGAGACCATGGCCTCTTTTGAGCCGACCATCGATTATTGTGTGGTCAAGATTCCCCGCTGGACCTTTGAAAAATTCCCCGGCTCGGAAGATTATCTGACAACTTCCATGAAATCCGTGGGCGAAGCTATGGCTATCGGCCGTACCTTTAAGGAAGCCTTGCAAAAAGGGATTCGCTCTCTGGAGATCGGACGGTTCGGATTTGGTGCCGACGGAAAAGATTTTTTTCAAATTCCCCTGGATGAAATCCAGAAAAAAATGCGCCAGCCCAATTCCCAGCGGATTTTTTATCTGAAGGCCGCTTTGGAAGCCGGCATGACCATCGAAGAGATAAATGCCCTAACCTGGATCGATCCCTGGTTTCTCCATAACCTGTCTCAGATCCTGGCCATGGAAAAAACCTTGGCTGGTCAAACCTGGGAAAGTCTGTCGCCGGAACTCCTGAAACAGGCCAAGGAATACGGCTTCTCCGATGTCCAGATCGGATATCTGCTTCAAGTTTCTCCGTTGGAAATTTTTAAAAAAAGACAGGCGCTCAAGATGCTTCCGGTCTATAAATTAGTCGATACCTGCGCCGCCGAATTCGAGGCCTATACCCCCTATTATTATTCAACCTATGACTTAGAAGATGAATCCCGGCCTTCGGAAAAAGAACGGATCATGATCCTCGGCGGCGGGCCAAACCGGATCGGGCAGGGGATCGAATTCGATTATTGCTGTGTCCATGCCTCTCTGACGGCCAAGGAAGAGGGCTATGCCAGCATCATGGTCAACAGCAATCCGGAAACGGTCAGTACGGACTATGATATTTCCGACAAACTGTATTTTGAACCCCTGACCCATGAAGATGTCTTTCATATTATTGACCGGGAAAAACCCAAAGGGGTCATTGTCCAGTTCGGGGGCCAAACCCCTCTGAATCTGGCTGTGGGTCTTCAGGCGGTCCAGGCCCCGATTATCGGCACTTCTCCCGATAGTATCGACCGGGCCGAAGACCGGGAACGATTTAAAGAATTACTGAAAAGGCTGGGATTGTTCCAGCCGGAAAACGGGACGGCCTTCACCACCCAAGAGGCCCTGACAGTTGCTGAATCGATCGGATTCCCCGTTGTGGTCCGTCCTTCTTACGTCCTGGGCGGCCGGGCCATGGAGATCGTGTATGAGCCGGCTGCCCTGGAAACCTTTATGGCCAAAGCGGTTCTGGTCTCACCGGGGCATCCCATCCTGATTGACAAATTCCTGGAAGAGGCCGTTGAAATCGATGTGGATGCGGTTTCCGACGGGCGGAAGACTTTGATTTGTGGAATTATGGAGCACATTGAAGAAGCGGGGATCCATTCGGGCGACAGTGCCTGCGTTCTTCCACCTTACACCCTCAAGGCGGACCAGATTGATCGGATCAAGTCCAACACCTATGCCTTGGCCCGGGAATTGGGTGTTCAGGGCCTCATGAATATTCAGTATGCGATCAAAGACGATATCCTTTATGTCCTGGAGGTCAACCCCCGGGCCTCCCGGACGATCCCTTTTGTCAGCAAAGCCACAGGAATTCCCTGGGCCAAGGTGGCCACCCGGGTCATGCTGGGCCAAGACCTGGAATCTCAGGGATTGACCGGAGAAATCGTTCCCAGTCATATTTCAGTCAAAGAATCAGTCTTCCCTTTTTTACGTTTCCCCGGAGTGGATACCCTGCTTGGCCCGGAGATGAAATCCACCGGAGAGGTCATGGGCATCGATCACAGTTTCGGTTTGGCCTTCGCCAAATCGCAGTTGGCCGCCGGCATGGATCTGCCCCTATCAGGCACGGTCTTTATCAGCGTCAAGGATCAGGATAAAAAAATAATATTATCCACGGCTCAAAAATTATATCATTTGGGCTTTAAAATCATTGCTACTTCAGGGACCTCACGTTTTCTGGAACAGGCCGGGCTTCCCAATCAAAAGGTCAATAAAGTCCGGGAAGGAAGGCCTCATATCGTGGACCTTATGAAGAACGGGGAAATCCAGTTGGTCATTAACACGACCATTGGTTCCAAAAGTGTTTCCGAATCCTCTTCCATCCGGCAAACCGCCCTGATCCGTCGGATCCCTTACACCACTACGGTCGCCGGGGCTAGGGCCACGGCCGAGGCTATTGAGGCCCTGCAGCAGAAAAAACTTTCCGTACGGACCATACAGGAGTATCATCAGGATCTGAAATAAAAAAAGAAGGGATCGAGGGTTCAAGAAGTCAAGGCTTGCGGCGAGCTCAGCCGAGCGGATTCGAGTAAAATGCTTGGAACCAATACCCTTGAATCCTCGGTCCCTTGAAACCTTTGTAGATTAATAGGACCAGGCATTATGGATAATTTCTATGAAGACCGGGCATTAAAAGAAGAATGCGGAATCTTTGGGATCTACGGCCATCCGGAAGCCTCTAAACTGACCTATTTCGGGTTGTATGCCTTGCAGCACCGCGGGGAAGAAAGCGCCGGAATCGTCATTTCCGACGGCACCCAGGTCCGGGAACAAAAAGGAATGGGTCTGGTAGGCGATGTTTTTAAAGAACAAAACCTTTCCTCCCTTTCCGGAGATCTGGCTATCGGGCACGTCCGCTATTCCACAACGGGTTCTTCGATCTTGAAAAATGCCCAACCCTTTCTGGTCTCTCATGGTGCAATGGCCCTGGCCATTGCCCACAACGGAAATCTGACCAATGCCCATGAACTGCGCCTGGGTTTGGAAAAGAAAGGGGCTATCTTCCAGTCCACTATGGACAGTGAGGTATTTCTTCATCTGATCGCCCATGGCCTGGAACAGGGTTTTGAGCTGGCTTTGATTCAGGCCTTGTCTCAGGTTCAGGGGGCCTATTCCATGCTCCTTTTAACCCGGGATCAATTGATCGGCGCCCGGGATCCTCAAGGGTTTCGTCCTCTCTGCCTGGGGAAATTAAACGGGGCTTATGTGCTGGCTTCCGAGAGCTGCGCCCTGGATTTAGTCGAGGCCCAATACGTGCGGGATATCGAACCCGGGGAAATTGTTTTTATCGACAAGAGCGGCCTTCGCTCCATCAAACCTTACCCCAAGGTCCAAAGTGCCTTTTGCATCTTTGAGTTTATCTATTTTGCCCGACCGGACAGTTATATCTTCGGAAAGAATGTTTATCAGGTCCGGAAGAGGTTAGGACAAATTATGGCCAGGGAATATCAGCCTCAGGCCGATCTGGTCATGCCCTTCCCGGACTCTGGGAATTATGCCGCCCTGGGATTTGCCGAAGCCGCCAAGATTCCATTTGAAATGGGAGTGATCCGCAATCATTACGTAGGCCGGACTTTTATCCAGCCCTCGCAAAGCATGAGGGATTTCGGGGTCCGGGTCAAACTCAATCCGGTCCGCTCGGTCCTGAAAGGGAAACGGGTGATCATCATCGAAGATTCGATTATCCGGGGGACAACCAGCCGTAACCGGGTTCAGGCCGTCCGTTCCTCCGGGGCCAGGGAAGTTTATATGCTGGTCAGTTGTCCTCCGCACCGACATCCTTGTTTTTACGGTATTGATTTTTCCACCAAAGGGGAATTGATCGCCTGCCAGCATTCGGTGGAGGAAATCAGGAAGTTTGTAGGACTGGATGGTTTGGGGTACCTCAGTATCGAGGGAATGGTGGAAGCGACCGGCCTACCCGAGTCCAGTTTTTGTCTGGCCTGTTTTAACGGCAACTACCCGGTCCAGCCGGATACAACCTTTGACAAACTTTGTTTGGAAAGGTGATATTAAAAGACTATGATTTTGGATGACGCCAAAGAAGTCTTGGAAGTCGAAGCCCAGGGGATATTAAATCTCATTCCCAAACTTGGGCCGGAATTTGAAAAGGCCGTTGAAACCATTTACCAGAATAAAGGTCGGGTGATTCTCACCGGGATCGGAAAGGCGGGTATCGTGGCTCGGAAGATCGTGGCCACCTTAAACAGTACCGGAACCCCAGCTTTGTTTTTACACCCGGTGGAGGCCATGCATGGGGATCTGGGCATGGTCACCTCTAGAGATATCGTCCTGGCCATTTCCAACAGCGGAGAAACCGGGGAGCTGACCCTTCTCCTGCCCAGTCTTAAACAAATAGGGACCAAGCTGATTTCCTTCGTCGGAAATCCTGAATCGTCTTTGGCTAAACAAAGTGATCTGGTGATCGATGTCGGAGTGGAAAAGGAGGCCTGTCCCCTGGGATTGGCCCCGACGACCAGCACCACCGCGGCCTTGGCCATGGGAGACGCCCTGGCCGTGGCCCTGATTAAGCGGCGTCAATTCAATCATCAGGATTTTAGGCGGTTCCATCCCGGTGGAACCCTGGGAGAACGGCTGTCGGTCAAGGTCTCAGAGGTCATGCTCACCGGGGCGCAGATACCCGTGGTATCACCTAAGCAAACTTTGTTTGAAGCCATTCAGGAGATGGATGCCAAAGACCTGGGGGCCACCCTGGTGGTGGAAGGCCATGACCGGAAATTAGTTGGTATTTTGACCGATGGAGATTTGAGAAGACTTTTTAAAAGGAGGTCGTCCCTGGAGCAGACCCTGACCGAACAGGTCATGACCCCTGACCCGAAGTCCATTTTGCCCGAGGTCCGGGCCTCCGAGGCCCTGGAAATGATGGAACAGTATCTGATTACCATCCTACCGATTGTTGACTCGCATAAGCGAGTGTTGGGTATTTTACATCTTCACGACTTACTCGGTAAAGGGGAGTTTAAATTTAATATCCGGGAGTGAACGTTGGAATATTTAAACCAGCTAACCGACGAAGATCTTATTGTTGAGAACCTGGGCCAGCCCAAGACCCACACGCCGGTTCGATGTTTTGCTCCTCAAAAACAAGAGGCCGGAGGACCCCAGTGTAAAAATTTTATCACCGATGACGATCGGGTGGTGATCGATAGGTCCAAAAATTGTTTTCTGGATTGTTTCGAAAAAGGGAAAACTCCTCCTTCTTTTGAAAAGGCCGGGCCGCGGGAGAAGATTTTTTTCGATCCCAAAAAGACCAAATGTGCCATCGTCACGGCCGGGGGCCTATGTCCGGGACTGAATAATGTCATCCGTTCTATTGTCCTTGAACTGAACTATATTTACGGAGTTCACAATATTGTCGGTATCCCCTATGGGTACCAGGGTTTTATTCCCCAATACGGCCATCCGGTCATTGAACTGACCCCGGAGGTGGTTTCCTATATCCATGAACTGGGGGGGACGATCCTGGCTTCCTCCCGGGGCCAATACAAGATCGAAGAAATCGTGGATACCCTGCAACAGTTGAATATCAATATCCTCTTTTCCATCGGAGGGGACGGCACCTTGAGGGGTGCTCAAATGATTTCTCGGGAAATTAAAAAACGAGGGATGGTCACCTCGGTCATCGGCATTCCGAAGACCATTGACAATGACATCTCCTGTGTGGAAAAATCCTTTGGCTTTGAAACGGCTGTGGAAGATGCCGCCAAGGTGATTCGAAGCGCCCATGTGGAATCCGTAGGAGCTCCTAATGGGATCGGTATGGTTAAGCTGATGGGGCGCTATTCCGGTTTTATTGCCGCCAATGCCGCCCTGGATTCAAGGGAAGTCAATTTTGTGCTGATTCCGGAATCGGATTTTGATTTGGAAGGTCCTATGGGATTATTGGCCTCTTTGGAGAAACGATTAAAAGAGAGAAGACATGCCGTCATTGTGGTCGCCGAGGGGGCGGGGCAAAGATACCTGGCCGATCTTCCCCAAACGAAAGATGCCTCGGGAAACATCAAATTAAAAGATATTGGAATCTTTCTAGCGGAACGGATCAACCGGCATTTTGCCGAGATCCATATGGAGGTCAACCTTAAATATATCGATCCTAGTTATATCATCCGCAGCCAGCCGGCCAACTCCAATGATCGGATATTCTGCGGCTTCCTGGGTCAGCATGCCGTGCACGCCGGAATGGCCGGAAAAACCAATATGATGATCAGCCTTTGGAATAATGAGTATGTCCATGTTCCCATCCGGGCCGCAGTGGGCAAGAGAAAGCAAGTGGAACTAGAAGGGAATATGTGGATGAGTGTCTTGGAATCCACCGGCCAGTCGTCTTTGAAGAATACTCAGTAGGGGATAAAACCGTTCGTCGTTTGGCGACAAAGACAAAATAATTTTCACACCTATTATCTATAACCAAAACCCTCAACCTTGAACCTTTTTATTGGAGTCTTTTATGCCTGAAAGGGAAAGAGATTATCGAAACAGGGAAATATCCTGGCGAGAGATCGATCAACGCAAAGATCAGAGTAGCCATGTATCCCGCGAGCCGAGGCTGGTCGGGAAGAAAAAGGATCAGGCCGAATGGATTCGCAAAATGGCCCTTAAGGAGGCTAATAAGCATTTCCAGGGCAAGCAAGGGACCCCGGCCCATGAAAAAGCCGTCGGCCTCTTACAAGAAAATTTCGGGACCCGAAAATTTCAGACCTTGGCCAAACAATATCTGGAAGAATACGAACTGCCGAAACATTGGGGAACTCAGTTTCTTTTTCTGGATTATGACGACCCCGAGGTGGTGATCGATTTGATCAACCGGATGGCTGTTGTTTATCCGGAGCGGTCCTTGCGGGAACAGCAGGCCTTTATTAGCAAGCTCCGTACCCTTAAGACCATGGCCGAGGATGGAGAAGTGCGGGATCAGGCGGCCGAGGTCTTGGTTTCCCTGTCCTGATTCTGAACGAATATGTCTTTTAATCCAGGAAGAAAAAACTATTAGACAGGATTTACATGATAACCAGGATTTTTTCAGCCTTTCTTCCGGAAAGGTTGAAAAAAAACATCCTAACAATTCTGTTTATCCTGTCTGACCCGTGAAGCTATTTATTCCTCTGAGCAAACCTATATTTGCCCCTCTTTCCTAAGCATTTTTACTGTACCGCCAATGTATGCTTTGAACGCCTCTTCATTCATTTTTGAGTGACTTCCAGCAGATGATGAGCTGATTTCATGATAAGCAGAACCTTTGGCAAATATGACAAAAGAACCTGAAAAGTATCGGATGACGATTCTTGCTCTGCTGGACAAAGGTATTTCTCTGCCGGTTTCATCATATTCATAAGAGCCTAAATCCCAATATTTTCGGTCAGCATAATCTCCCGGAGAGATTTCAGTCAGTTCCTCCTTTATCCCCGTCAAATTCTCATACCATCCGCTCGGTTCAAGCTCTTTCGTTTCCAGTCGAAAATAAGCCCATGCATAGGCCTTGTTGAAAGATTGAAAGAATAAAATCCGAGGTTTTACAATACAAACCGGATGGTCAACAAAATGAAGATCGAGGCAATCCGGTTCAGCCGAGTCTTCCCCCCTCTTTAAATTAAGGCAGCCTCCATCGGGTAAATAGGTCTGATTCATGGCCGGATTTCGGCCTACGAAATAAAGGATTTTTATGATATCTTTCTTTTCCGTCCAGGAGCGGCTTTCCGGAATTGGACCGTTGAATAGCGTTTTTAAAAGTTCTTCCCATTCTTTAAAAATATTTTTTCTAAATTCATCACCCATATATATTTATCCTTATCTTAGGGCATTCCTTCAACTATTTAGAAATCTTAATGATTGAAGGCAAACTACATTTTCTGATAAAAAATGTCAAATACAGATATCGGGTTCGTTGAAGTCGCCCAACATATACACGAAATAAAAGAATTAAATTTAAATGGGACGGATTCATTTCCCCTTTTCCCTAATTTATGTTATTGAAAACCAAATCATATTGAAAGGAACTGGCCATGTTTATCGGTCATTTTGCCTTGGGTTTTGCAGCCAAAAAAGTTGCACCCAAAGCATCCTTGGGAACCCTTTTTCTGGCCACGCAGTTTAGTGATCTGCTCTGGCCTCTGTTGCTTTTGCTGGGTTGGGAAAGGGTAGTGATCGAGCCCGGCAATACCGTGGTTACACCGCTGAATTTTACCCATTATCCCATCTCACACGGATTTCTGTCGGTGCTCATCTGGGGGGTGGTGATCGGAGGGATCTATTGGGTCATAAAAAAAGATAGAAAAACAGCTTTGTGGCTTGGACTGTTGGTGTTCGGTCACTGGATTTTGGATTTAATCTCCCATCGTCCGGATCTGCCCTTGCTGCCCGGCTTGGATATCAAAGTGGGACTTGGTTTGTGGAATTCCCTGATTGGAACCATCCTGTTGGAAGGGGGTTTATTTGTCTTTGGGGTTTACTATTATATTAAGGCAACCAAAGCCAAAAATAAAATCGGTCTATGGGCCTTGTGGGGATTAGTGGCCTTTTTAGTGGTTACCTATATCGGCAATCTTTTCGGCCCCACGCCACCGTCAGTGAAACCGATTACCTATCTCGGGTTATTTCAATGGCTGCTGGTCATCTGGGCCTACTGGATCGATCACAACCGCACGGTTAATTAATTGGGAAAGCCGGTGTGCCGGCCATGAAGGTCCGCGGTTTTGAAGAAATCTGCGATGCCCCTTACCTCAAGGACAGAGAAATGCTGGTCAAGATCAAACAGCCCTTTGCCGGGGAAATTGAAATCTACAACAGTCCTTTTAGGATGACGGAAACTCCAGGCAGGGTCATGGGATATGCCCCTTTGCTCGGAGAAAACAATCGGGAGATTCTATCTAGGGATTTGAGGTATGGCGATGAAGCCATTGACCAACTCTTTGCCGAAGGAGTCCTCTCTCAAGAAGAAGCCGTGGACAGGTTACCTGAAGAATTGAAAAGATTAAAGGAATGATAATAAACGCGGATTAAAATTTTAAATAAGGCCGCCCCGCCAGCTATGGGGGCGGCCTTGAAATGGACGCTTAGCCCTTACCCGCCTGAACGCTAAGACGGCCTTTCGGTCCTGTTATTGACCGAAAAAGCCCGAGCTTTAAAGCAAGCCTAAGTTCCCCCTTATCGTCTCCAGTGGTGGTAGTAAGGGCGAGGGAAAAACCCAAAGACTGGTGGAGGCGGAGGAGGTGGCAAAAAAACAGGAGGGGGAGGAGGATAATAATATCCCCGTCTGTGATAATACCTATCCCCATAATACCTATCCCCACGAGGGGGGCCCCAATGTCTGGGTTGTCCAAAGGCCGGTAGGGCCGATAACCCACCGACCATAGAAACCAATGCAAGCCCGATCATGATCTTGCCCACAGTGGACCTGATTTGCTTGTCTCTTTTCTTTATTTTTTTCATAACCAATCTCCCTTATTGAATTATTGGCCGATTGCCGGATAGGAGGTCCTATTTTGAGATGGCGGCTGGTCGATTATTTACTTTGCTTTTTTGCTTGTTTTCTTTGTTGTCCATGTTTGCCCATCTTAAATATGGAATCGGCATTTTTCTTTTGTTCATCCGACATGCTGTTATAAAGGGCTTCAAAAGCCGGGATCATCTTCTTCATCCCTGCCAGATGGGTTTCAGAAAACTGGCAGTAGTTCTTGAGGTCCTCAACCGCATTCATATCCTTGTGCTTTTTAGTCCTGGCCTTGCTAAGCTCATCCATGTCCTTGGCATTGTCTTCCATCACCTGGACAAAGGCATTCCATGCACCCTGCTGCTCTGGGGTAATTTTGAGGGCAGTCTGAAGATTCTTAATGCGGGCCTCGGTCCGTTCTACATGTGAGGGCCTAGCCTTGGGTGGTGTTTTCGGGTCGGTCGACGCCGCTATTGAAAGATTGGTCCAGGTAAAAAAGATAGCGGCCAGAAATACCGCCATGACGACAACGGGTGTAGCCGGACGAGTAAAACGATAAACCTTTTTTTTCATGATCATTTCTCCTTCCGAGAGTAATTTTTGGCGCCAAAAGGCGGATAGAGGTTAATACTACATTTGTTTAACAAAATAATTACTGAACTCTTCCTTTTTGTCAAGATTATTTAAAGTGTTAGCACAGCGCGGTCAGTTTGAGAATTTTGTGCTATCAAGTTTCTTAAGTCCATAAACAACTAAGATTTGTTTTGTAAGGTTCTTGAGTACCCCAAAGCTGAGTCGGTATTCAGTTTAGAAGCTTCTTTTGGGGAGGGAAAGAGCACGTTAAGGTCCTTTTTTACCCCCCATTTTTTTATGGAATTCATTGAGATTTCAATCCCCTGGTTCGGTACACTTTCCCGTTCATATGAACTCTCATTTAGTTATTCAGACCCTTTATGCTTAAAAAGGTTAAATGGGCCGATTTCCAAAAAATGGGAGCGCCAGGGTTCTCTTCATCACAAGAAAATTTGGGGTCAGGCTGAACTTAAAATAGTTTGATAACGATTATCATTGAAATCTTGTTATTAAATGGAGGCTTGAAGAGTACAAGAAGAAGTTGTGATCTGATCGCACACTGTCAGGAACCTTAAATCGTCCTTTTCCCTCTCCACTTTGTTATTATTTGTAAAACTATATGGATTTTCTTCTGATCCGTTTACATCATCCAGTTTGGTCTTTCGGCTATCCATTGTTGAACCGTTGGGAGCAACCAATCTTCCAATCCCCTGGCCAGGTAAAAAGTGGGCAAAAGTAAATTGGTCTTTTCAGTAATCATTCCCTCCTGAAGGGCGATCCGGGCCAGGGGTGTTTCGGGATAAATTCGGATTCCTGTGGTTATTTTGATGGCCTCGAGGTGCAACGTATCGGCAAAGGTCAGGCTTTCTTCCACCGTTTCTCTGGTTTCGCCGGGTCCGCCCAACAAGAGGAAGCCCATCCGTCCAATGCCCTGATCACCGAGCATTTGAGAGGTTTGACGGACATCATGAAGAGAAAAATGTTTATTCAGAGCACGAAGCACGCTTTCGGAACCGCTTTCAAACCCGATGCTGGTACCGATACATCCTGCCTCGGCCATGAGCCTGGCCAACTCCGCATCGACCTTCCCGGGGTAGGGGATGCATTGCCAACGAGGCTTTGATGGAAGATTCTTCAGTTGTCGGCATAAAGCTTTGGCATAGGCAGGAGGAAGATTAAAGGTGTTGTCGGTAAAATGAAACTTTCTGAGCCCGGCCCTCATCTGGTTGTTGATGTCCTCAACCACCGCCTCTGGAGAACGCTTGCGAATCTTTCTCCCTTCGATCATCGCTGTGGAGCAGTAACTACAATCCATGGGACAGCCTCGTCTGGTCTGCACGGTCATCCAGTATTCCTGGAGATTGCTGCCGAAGTTAAACCAGGAAAAGACATCCTGCCAGGGCAGGGAATCCAATTTGGTGATAAAGGTCCTTTTGCCCTGAAGACCTTTGCCCCGAAGGTATAGACCCGGAATCCCGGAAAGGTTTTCTTTTTGATTGAGCCGGTCCAACAGGAGGGGGAACACGCCTTCACCCTCCCCTTGAATGCCCATGTCGGCCTCCAGGTATTCGAGGGTCTGGTCGGGGAATATGCTGAAGCCGGCCCCGCCAAGAATAAGAGGGGCAGGAGAGAGTCGGCGGCACAGGGAAACAATCTCCTTGGTTCGATCCAAAAGGAATCGGGCCGGTTCCATTTTCTGGTCGTCGATGTTTCTGATTGACAGGCCGATCGCTTCGGGATTAAAGGTGTTGATGATCTGCTGGATCGATTCCTCGGGGGTCTCCTTTTCCATCAGGTCCAAGAGCTCCACATCATGCCCCGCTTTCTTCGTGGCGGCGGCCACACAGGCCAATCCCAAGGGCAGGACCCGCAGGTTGATCTCTTCACGATTGGCGGAAATTAATAGTACCCGCATGGATTCTTCAATAATTCTTCTTTTGCGGAGAAAGGGGGATTCTTTTTCAACAACTGTCCATCTCTTTTTTGAACCTGGCGATCGTCTCCCGGTAATCCTTGCTATGAAAAACGGCCGAACCGGCCACGACTACATCGGCCCCGGCCTTGCATACCAAAGCCACATTGTCCGGCGTAATCCCCCCGTCTACCTCGATATCCACCTTGAGTCTCTTCCCGCTTATTAGGGCTTTGAGGGCTTGAATCTTTTTCACTGATTCGGGAATAAATTTCTGACCCCCGAAGCCGGGATTGACGCTCATGATTAAGGCCATGTTCACTTCGTCCAGAATCTGATCCAGGAAAGAAACAGGAGTGGATGGATTGATGACCACCACCGGTTTGACCGATTGTTCCCTGATCAGGGCCATTGTACGGTGAAGGTTCGGACACGTTTCGAAGTGAACGGCCAGAAAATCCGCCCCGGCCTTGGCAAAGTCGGGGATATATCGTTCCGGATTTTCAATCATCAAATGGACATCCAAAGGAAGCTTGGTGATCTTGCGAACGGCTTCCACCACCACCGGACCGATGGTTATATTGGGTACAAAATGGCCGTCCATGACATCCACATGGATGTAATCGGCCCCGGCCGCTTCCACGGCCTGGACTTCTTCTTTCAATCTCCCAAAATCGGCTGAAAGTATGGAAGGGGCAATACGTCTCCGTCTCATAGGCACCTCATGGATTCAAAAGTTTTTTCATAATTTTAGGGCCTTTGGAATTTTGATTTCAGGTTTGCCCAAAGGGTGGCCAGGAGATCAAATCCGGCCCAACGGTCTGAGTTTGTATTGAGATATTTCCATTAAAAGCGCTTCGAGTGCACGATGGTGTAGGCCTGCCCTGAAAATATTTCATCAATTCCTGCCTGAATTCCTGCTTATTGTTTTTGAAGGACAAAGCCTGAAATCAAAATTCCAAAGGCCCTTTTATAGAAAACGTAGTTAATGACCTTTTATCTTTTTCATCCTGGCGGCAAAAAAACCGTCCATCCTATGGGCCGGAGGATAGGTCTGAAAAAAACCTTGGGCATCAATCAGCATACAGGCCGGTTCCGGCAGAAAAGGAGAAACATCTTCCAATAAAAATTCCGGATGTCCGTTTAAAAAATTTTTAATGACATCCTGATTCTCTTCCCGGCTTAGGGTGCAGGTGCAATAAACCAGAATACCTTTTGGTTTAAGCCATCTGGCCGCATTTTGCAAGAACTTGTTTTGCATCCGGGCCAGGCGCTTACTGTCTTCCGGGCCGAGCCTCCATTTAAGGTCCGGATTACGGCCTATGACCCCCCAGCCTGAACAGGGGGCATCGATCAGGATCCGGTCAAAAGGTCGGGCCGTTTTAGGAAAGAGATCTTCCCTCAGACCATCGCCAACCTTCCCTTGAATTACAGTTACCCCCAATCTTCGGGCATTTTCCAGCAAGGCCGTTATCTTTTTGGGATGAAAATCAACAGCCAGGATACTCCCCTGATTATTCATCAATTGAGCTAGGTGCCCGGCTTTTCCTCCCGCCCCGGCACAAAGGTCCAAAATCCTTTCACCGGGGTGGGGATCAACCATAGGAGCAATCATCTGGGAGGCCTCATCCTGGATCTGAAACAGGCCTTGTTGATACAAAGCATCCTGGACCAAGGGTCGTTCCGGCTCTTCAATACGAATCCCTTCCGGAGAGAAGAAAGTGGTTTCAACCCCAAGGGCCTTGGGTTGAAACCTTTCCAGAAGCTGCTCTCGATCGATCTTCAGGGTATTAACCCGGATGGTGATTGGGGGGATTTGATTGTTGGCCTGACACAAGGCCTCGGTCTTTTCAAAACCAAAAAGTTCAAGCCAGTGTTCCACCAGCCAGGCCGGGTGGGAGAAGTTGACCGCTAAATAGGAAACGGGATCTTCTCGGGAAGGAAAAAGGAGATTTGCTTTCCCCCGCTCCAGAGAACGCAATACGGCATTGACAAAACCTCCTGTCCAAGGCGCCCGGCTGGATTTAGCCAGCTTTACCGATTCATTGACCGCAGCGGATACCGGAATCCGGGAAAGGAAAAGGAGTTGAAAGACCCCCAGCCTTAAAATAAACAAGGTCTTCAAAGACAACTTGTTTAAAGGTCTTTGGGAAAATTGTTTTAGGACCCAATCGAGTTTTCCCTGCCAGCGTAGGACCCCGTAAACCAATTGATAAAGAAGAGCCCGGTCAAGAGTTTTGATTGGGGGATTTTTCCCCAGCAGATCCCGCAAAAGCTGATCCGGATAGGTTCCTGTTCGATGCCAGGCAAGAAGGACCTGAAAGGCCATGGATCGTGCAGTGGTCATCAGCCGATCAGCGTCTCAATCTATCGCCGGCTTTCAAAGCAAACCCTCTCAGCAATTCTTCAGAAGACATTCGTCGATGTCCTTCCCATTGTGCTTCCAGTATGGTCAGTAAACCCTGACCGGTCTGAATTTGAATTCGACCTTGCTCTAACGAATTGATCGTCCCCGGAGTTCCCCTCATTTCCATCGAATCCGGTCTGGCCCGGTGAATGATAAGCCGTTTACCCTGCCAAAAGGTAAAGGCTCCGGGCCAGGGTGACAAACCCCGTATCCAGTGGTCTATTTCCACGGCCGGAAGGTCCCAGCGGATCTCTCCCTGGGCCTTTTTTAAGGGTGGGGCATAGCAGACCTGTGAAGGATCCTGCGGTTGAGGGATAAGGGTGCCTTGTCGAAGCAGCGTCAGTGTTTGAAGCAACAAACGCCCTCCAAGTTCTGAAAGCCGATCATGCAAACTCTGGGCCGTATCGGTTTCAAAAATTGGCTCGTGTTTCTGAAGCAGGATATCCCCGGTGTCCATCCCGGCATCAAGGCGCATGGTGGTTACGCCGGTTTCTTTTTCCCCGGAGATAATGGCCCACTGGATCGGGGCTGCACCGCGATATTTAGGGAGCAAAGAGGCATGGACATTAACAGCCCCCCAGGTTGGGATATCAAGGACTGCCTGGGGAAGGATCAGGCCATAGGCGACGACAATCAAAAAATCCGGCTTTTGTTCGGCCAGTTGTGCTTGAACAAAACTTTCTTTTAAAGAGACCGGCTGAAAAACAGGCAGATTATGGGAAAGGGCCAGCTCCTTGACCGGAGAGGGTTGGGATTTTCTGCCCCTTCCTTTCGGCCGATCAGGCTGGGTGTATATTGAAATCACATCTTCCCCGGCTTTTAGTAAGGCCTTCAGAGACGACAGGGCAAAATCAGGGGTGCCCATAAAGATGAGACGGGGATAATTGGTTGGCTTCACTCTGGCTTTTTCAGCTTTTTTTTGACCTTTTTTTTGTAAAGGGCCCGTTTCAGGGCGCTGATGCGGTCGATAAAAAGGATGCCGTCCAGGTGATCAATCTCATGCTGCAGGACCGTGGCCAGGACTCCTTCCCCGCAAATCTCCATTGGTTTCCCCTTGGCATTCAGCCCCCGGACTTTTACCTTGGCCTTTCTTTTGACCTCCGAAAAATATTCCGGCACACTCAGACAGCCTTCTTCTAAGGTCTGCTCTCCCTCAGCGTCAATAATTTCCGGATTAATCAGGAAGGAGGGTTTTCGGACCTCTTCCCTGGGCGTTGTATCAAAGACGATGAGCCGTATCGGTCTTCCTACCTGAGTGGCGGCCAGTCCGATCCCCGGGCTATGTCCTTGACCGGTTCCGCCTTCTTTTGCAGGACAGGATCAGGGTATTTGTATATTTCAAGTAAGGCCATAAAATCTGGATTCAAGGATTCAGGGATTCAAGTGAAAGGCTTGGAAATCAATCTCATGAATCCTAGTTTTTTTTAATAAAACTCTTTATTATTTCTTTCCTTAAAATTTGAATTATTAACAATATGCAGAAAAACCCTCTATTACAGGTTGCTCAAAAAGGTTCAGATACAAGGCGCCCGAAATTCCGAAGAATGAGGCGTAATAGAAGTACGCCGCAATGACGAGGGATGAGGGCAACGCTGTAGATGGGCCTTTTTCAGTAACCTGTTAATTTTCTTTATAACATATCCACCGGGTCCACATCCAGAATAATTTGAACCCCCGTGCCCTGAATCAGCGACTTTTCAGCGCCTTGGATCAGGCCGGCCGCCTGATGTAATATCCGGTTGTTTTCCCCTTTTAACAACATCTGCCAGCGATATCTGCCTTTAATTTTACTGATCGGTGCCGGAACCGGCCCTAATAATTCCAAAGATGCAGCCCACTTGTTTTTTTGTATTTCTTTTCTGAGATACCCGCCGGCTTTTTCGGCCACTTGGGCCACCGCTGTTTCTTGGTTTCCCTGAAATAAACAATTAATTAATCGGGAGAAGGGCGGGTATTTCAAGGCCCGTCGAAATCGTATTTCCTGGTTATAAAAACCCAGATAGTCATGGTGCCCAACGTAGTTAAAAATATAATGGTCGGGATTAAAGGTTTGAATATAGACCTGGCCTGGATGAACCCCCCGGCCGGCACGGCCGGCCACCTGGGCCAAAAGCTGAAAGGTGCGTTCTCCGGCCCGAAAATCAGGCCAGTTCAGAGAAAGGTCGGCAGAGAGGACCCCGATCAGGGTCACCTGGGGGAAATCATGACCTTTGGTGATCATCTGGGTCCCGATCAGGATATCGGTTTTTTGGTCCCTGAGCTTTTTCAGGATTTCGAAATGGGCCCCTTTTCGATTCACCGTATCCCGATCCATGCGGTCGATAGAGGCCTTGGGGAACAAAGCGGCCAATTCCCGTTGAACCTTTTCCGTTCCCATGCCCAGGGCCTTGATCCCTTCCTGATGACAATTAGGACAGCGTAGCGGCAAAGGCATACGATAGCCGCAGGTGTGGCAGAGGAGTTGGCCTTCCCTGGCGTGATAGGCCAGGGTCAAAGAGCAGTTCCGGCATTTGATGACCGCACCACAAAGCGTGCAAAGGATCAAGGTATCAAAGCCCCGGCGATTCAGAAAAAGCAGGGTTTGCTTCCCTTGATCCAGGTTCCGGCCAATGGCTTCTTCGAGAGGAGGAGAAAACAAAGAAATCCGTCGGCCCCGGCGAAACTCTTTCATGTCGACAAATTTGATATCCGGTAGGGTTTGTTCCTGAACCCGTTTATGTATTCCCAGGTAACCGATTTTTTTTTGCCGCCGCAGATAGAGGGTAGAGATAGAAGGGGTGGCCGATCCCAGAACCACCACAGACGAGGTCTGCTGACCCCGAACCAAAGCTAGATCCCGGGCATGATAGCGAAGGGAGTCCGTCTGTTTGTAGGAAGAATCGTGCTCCTCATCAACCACGATCAAACCCAGGGAATTGAAAGGGGCAAAAATCGCCGACCGGGTTCCAATGACCACCGGGGACAAGCCCTCCTGGATCCGCCGCCATTGGTCCAGCCGTTCTCCTGAGTTCAGGCCGCTGTGAAGCAGAGCGATTTTATCTCCGAAACGCAGGCGAAACCGGCCTTCCATCAGAGGGACCAGACCGATTTCAGGGATCAGGATCAGGACCTGACGACCCTGTTGTATGGTTTCATCTGCCGCCCTCAAATAGACCTCGGTCTTTCCCGATCCGGTGATCCCATGAAGAAGCAGGCTGTTGTAAGAGCCCGACCTCAGCCCTTCCTGTATTCGTGTCAAGGCCTGTTCTTGTTCGGAGGTCAGAACCAAAGGACCTGTTTCCTGGGCCAGGATTTCTCCGAAAGGATTCCTCATGCAGATCTGTTCCCTGATTTCAATCAAGCCTTTTCGACCAAGAGTGGATAAGCGCTGGGCCGACAGAGGAAAATGTTTCCGTAGATCCTTCAAAGGCAAACCGGGGAGAGGAGAAAGAAAATCAAAGAGGGGATGATCTTTTATTGAAAATTTGTTTTTTTGGAAATTCGGTCCCGGAAAAACCCATCTTTCTTTTTTGGGGCGGGCGGTTTCTTTTTTCAGCCGGGTAGTTCGCTGAATCCAACCGTGGTCTTCAAAAGACTTTAGAATTTTTTTCTCTTCCGGCGAGAACCGAGAGAAAGAACGGCTTTTTGAGGAGGATATGGATTGAAGGATTTCTTTTTCATTTTCTTGCAGACCTCCGGCCTGCAAGGCCTTTATTCCCAGGGGAGTTATTTCAACCATTTGATAATCGGATACCGACAGACCGGGGGGTAAGGCCGCCTTCAGGACCTGTCCCAGGGGATGAAGATAGTAATGGGCAATCCAGGTAAAAAAAGGGCGCATGGTCTCTGAAAAAAGGGGCTTCGGATCAAGGATGCTGGAGACGGGTTTAATCGTCGGCCCGACTTCCGGTTTAGTGCATTCCTCCCAAAGATAGCCGGTAACCCGCTTTTTTTTCAAGGGCACCAGGACCCGCTGGCCAATCCGGGGTTCTATGGAAAAGTCCGACGGAACCTCGTAAATGAGGGGCTGATGGAGCGGCGGGACAATGACTTGAAAGAAAGGCATGATTAAATCTGCTTCTGGTGGAATTTCCAGCGGTTTAATTAATTGATGGAATGACGGTGCTTTTCTTTCTCGGTCCATAGACCGGCTTAAAGAAGGCTGATTTTAATAATTAATATAAATCATAACAAACAGGTTAAGTCAATCCCAAAGGGATCTTCCTTTTTTCATTGGGGTCTTAGCTCCTCCAAGGCCTTTTCCTTCACGCCTTCAAAGGCTTGGTTTTCTGCCAAACTTTTTGATAAATTTGATAAAATTGAATACCTTTGATCTTGACATTTTTCTTTTTCTCAAAGATAAAGAAGCGATCTTATAATTTTTCCGGATCTTTCGGGAAACTATTTAGGCGAACCGTCACTATGGTCCTCAACGTCATTTGGATAGCCTTTTTCGTCATCGCCTTTTTTCTTGGCCTGGTTAGGCTGCTCTTTTTCGGGGACACGGCCATCTTCCCGGCCATGATGAACAGCACTTTTGAGATGGCTAAAACCGGCTTTGAGATTTCCCTGGGCCTTACCGGTGTAATGACCCTGTGGATGGGACTGATGCGGGTGGGAGAGAAAGGCGGGATTGTCAACCTGATGTCCAGGGCGGTCGGTCCGCTTTTTCGGCGTTTGTTTCCGGAAATTCCCAAAGACCACCCGGCGGCCGGTTCGATCATGCTGAACATTGCGGCCAACATGCTCGGGCTCGACAATGCGGCCACCCCGCTCGGTCTGAAAGCCATGACGCAGCTTCAGGAGATCAACCGGGAAAAGGACACCGCCTCCAATGCCATGATCATGTTCCTGGTGCTGAACGCCTCGGGGCTGACCGTCATCCCGGTCAGCATCATGGTTTACCGCGCCCAGCTCGGCGCCGCCGATCCTTCGGATGTTTTTATCCCTATCCTTCTGGCCACCTTTTGCTCCGCGCTGGCCGGGCTGGTCTCGGTCGCCTTGATCCAGAGGATCAGCCTGCTGAACAAAGTGGTGCTTGCCTATCTGGGCACCTTTACCTTGCTGGTTTCAGGCATCATCTGGTATTTTTCCACTATCCCGCAGGACCGGATCAACACCCTATCTACGGTTTCAGCCAACATCATCCTGTTCGGCATCATCATGGCTTTTATCCTTTTGGCTTTCTTTAGGAAGGTGAATGTCTACGAAGCGTTCATTGAAGGTGCGAAAGACGGTTTCTTCATCTCCATTAAGATCATCCCTTTTCTGGTGGCCATCCTGGTGGCAGTCGGAGTCTTCAGGGTCTCCGGCGCCTTGGATTATATAGTGGGCGGGATTGGTAACCTGGTTGCCGCTATGGGGGTGGACAGGGAATTCGTGAATGCCCTGCCAACGGCTTTTATGAAACCCTTGAGCGGGTCCGGCTCCCGGGGCATGATGGTGGATGCTATGAAACAATTCGGGGCCGATTCCTTTGTCGGACGGTTGTCGTGTATCTTCCAGGGTGCGTCCGATACCACCTTCTACATTATCGCGGTCTACTTTGGTTCGGTCGGTATCCGCAAGACACGTTATGCGCTGACTTGCGGGTTGATCGCCGACTTTGCCGGAGTCCTGGCCGCCATTTTCATCGCTTATCTGTTCTTTCGCTGACCGTCTGCTCAACCAATCCCTATTCGTGGTGCCCGCACAGACGGGTATAAGTGTTTAGTTCGAAAATAAGAATGTTGAATTTCGAACACCGAATTTCGAATCATGAATGGATTGGTCTCGTTTTAACTTCGACATTCAATATTTGTGTAATTTGATATTCGACATTTTCATACCTCATGGTGCCCTGCTAGGAGCAGGAGGGTTTAATAAGAAAAACGACCTTCCATTCCGGTTGTAAGAAAGGAGAAACTATGATAGCCTTCCTTTTATGGAAACCGTCAAGATTGAAGGGGTAACCCTATATCTAAGTCATCCCGACACCCTGCCTTTAGATTGGGTTGGTCAGCCCGATCTAATCGACCAGGTCTTGGCCGCTTGGCTGGTGGTGGAGGAAAAGGACCTGCCTTTGCATCCCCGGCTGATCGGCAAACCTGGGGTAGGAAAAACCACCCTGGCTTATGCCGCAGCCCGAAGATTGGGACGGGAAATCTATTTCTATCAGGCCACCATGGATACCCGGCCGGAAGACCTGATCATTACTCCGGTGATCGCTGAGCAGGGGAAGATCCATTATATGGCCAGTTCCTTGGTCACGGCCATGATTCGCGGCGGGGTCCTGATCCTCGATGAAGGCAACCGGATGAGTGAAAAGAGCTGGGCCTCTTTAGCCCCCTTATTGGACAACCGTCGCTATGTGGAGTCCGTGGTTACCGGCATCAAGATCCCGGCCCATCCGGAGTTTCGATTCTGTACCACCATGAACGACGATGCCAGTACCTTTGAGTTGCCGGAATATATCCATTCCCGGCTGCAGCCCCAGATTTTTATCGATTTTCCCGAACCGGAAGAAGAACGACTGGTCATGAAAAGGAATCTGCCCTTTGCCCCGGAGGATATCCTTGATTATGTGGTTCATTTTCTTCAAAGAGCGCATCAGGCCCAAGAACGCTTTACGGTTCGGGACGGTATCAATATCGCTCGCTATGCCCTGAAGTGTTTGGAAGGCCGTCAGATCCTCAGGAAGGTCGCCTTAGAAGAACGCAAACTCCTCACCCTGCGACTTTCCATTGAAATGATTTTAGGAGAAAAGGCCCTGGACTTTTGGCCCTATTAACTGTAGACAAACTCGTAAAAAGTGAAGGGCGATGGGTTTTCTTTTCATGTTTGGCATCACATGATTTTTTTGTAAAAAGGGCTAATTTTTAAAGATATGCCGATGAGGGACATCTACCAAGAAATAGACCGGGAACTCGGTCAAAATAAGGAAGTGATCCTGGCCACTATTGTTGCCCGGAAAGGGTCAACTCCCCGCGCTCTGGGGACCCAGTTTTTGATTCGGCCCGACGGGTCTTTTTGGGGAACGATCGGAGGCGGAAAGGTGGAGGCCGATGTTCTGGCCGAAGCCCCAAGGGTTTTCGCGGAGAAGAAAAACAGGATCTTCCTTTTTCGATTAACCGGCGAGGAAGCGGCCGAGACCGGAATGATTTGCGGGGGCGAGCTTGAAATCTATCTGGAATTTTTTTCCGGACGGAATCCTTTTCACCGGGATTTTTTTAAAAAGATATCCGAGTTTCGGAAATTCGGCCAACCCGGCCTGATAGTAACCCTTATGGAGGAAGGAAAATCAACAGGCCGTTCTGATGACAAATACCTTTATGTGCCGGGGGAAGAACAAGGACTTGAAAACGTGCCTTGGATAACCCCTGTTCTGGAACACATTCCCCGGATCCTTTCGGGCCAACAACCGGCTTTGTTGATGGCTGAGGTTCAAGGGGAAAAAAAGAAATTTTTTCTGGAACCTATAATAGCCCCGTCCCATTTATACATTTTTGGGGCCGGTCACGTTTCTCTATATCTGTGTGCCTTGGCCAAAACGGTTGGATTTCAGGTGACGGTTTTGGATGACCGGGCTGAATTTGCCGATCGGCGGCGATTTCCTGATGCGGACGACCTTGTAGTCCGGCCGTTTGATCAGATGCTGAAGGATTTTCCGATTGAGCCCAATGCTTTCGTGGTCATCGTAACCCGTGGTCATCTGCACGACCATATGGTTCTTCGAGAGGTCTTGAAAAACCCTCCACGTTATATCGGGATGATCGGCAGCCGGCATAAGAAAGAAATTATCTTCACGGCCCTGCGGCAGGAAGGGTTTTCTGAGGACCTCATTCAATCCATCCATACTCCTATCGGACTGGACATCAGGGCCGAAACGCCGGAGGAAATCGCCGTTTCCATCGTAGCCGAGCTCATCCAGGTCAGGGGTTCTGGAAAAACCAAAAAGAAAAAAATACCGACCTGATCCCTCGATGCTAGGATCATCTTTTAAAAGCTAACTCAATTCAAAGGAGTACATTATGAGTTCATTAAGCCATATTCTGTCACCCATTACCATCAAATCCATGACCCTGGCCAACCGGGTGGTTATGCCCCCTATGGGAACGAATTTGGGCAATGACGATGGAACAGTCAGCGCCGAAAACCTGGCCTACTTGAAACGCCGGGCCAAAGGCCAGCAGGGATTGATCATCACGGAAATAACCGCGGCTCACCCCGGAGGGATCGTCACCCCGAATCAACTGGGGGCTTACGATGACCGGTTCATACCAGGATTGAAGAAAATGGTATCCGTGGCCCACGAAGCGGGAACCAAGATCGCCATGCAGATCCATCATGTCGGCCGGGAGAGTATATTCCTTTTGAATCAGGGAAAGGCTGTGGGGCCGTCGGCGGTCCCGAGCATCGTCTATCGAAGGACCCCTCGGGAGATAACCCTGGAAGAAATTCAGGAAGTGATCACCGGTTTTGGAGCGGCGGCAGACCGGGCCCGGCAGGCTGGCTTCGATGCGGTGGAAATCCACGCTGCCCACGGTTACCTGCTGATGCAATTCCTCTCAGCCATATCGAATCGACGGACGGATGATTACGGAGGAGCGACCTTAAAAGACCGGTCGCGCTTTGTGATTGAGGTCATCGAGGAAGTTCGACGCCGGGTAGGCCCTGCCTATCCCATATCGGTGCGGGTTTCCGCTGAAGAACACATCCGTGGGGGATACACGGCCGAGGACATGCAGACCATCCTGCCGGATATGGTCCGGGCCGGAGCTGACCTGATTCACGCTTCCATCGGCACCCACGGGAGCCCAGGGGCCATAACCCAGGCAACGGCCGAGCACGAGCCGGGATTCAATGCCCAACTGGCCAGAAAAATGAAAGATGTCGTTGACGTTCCTGTTATCGCTGTAGGACGGTTCAACGATCCGGCCCAGGCTGACGAAGTAATCGCCCGGGGAGATGCGGACCTGGCGGCCTTCGGCCGGCAATTTCTGGCTGATCCCGATTTCCTGATCAAGGCTAAGTCGGGGAGATCGGCCGACATCCGCAAATGCATTGCCTGTAATCAGGGGTGCATCGAGCGAGAAATGCTCGGGGAAGGAAATATCCGCTGTTCGATCAATCCCGAGACCGGTCAGGAGACGATTTATCCGCAAGGCCCAGCGGCAAAACCTAAAGACGTTTGGGTAGTGGGATCAGGCCCCGGAGGTCTGACCGCAGCCTTCGAAGCAGCGCGGCTGGGACACCGTGTGACCCTTTTCGAGCAGGAAAAGGAATTGGGAGGCCAGATCCGCTATGCACGGATACCGCCTTACAAAGCAATCTATGGAGAGTGGATTGATTGGCAGATCGGCCAGGTCAAGAAGGCTGGGATAACGATAAAAAATAACACCGAGGTCAGCGAGTCAATGTTAAAGGCTCAAAGACCCGAACATGTCATACTGGCGACAGGTGGTGAAAAGATTGTACCCAAAATTACAGGTATCGACAAAAGCCACGTCTGCGACGCTTGGCAGATTTTGAGTAAGAAAGTTGCCCCTAAGAATCATGTTCTAGTGGTTGGCGGTGGATTAATCGGTATGGAGACGGCCGATTTCTTAAGTGAGCAAGGGAGTCAGGTAACGCTGGTTGAGATCCTGGAGCGGTCACCGGTACGAAAGATCACCTCTCACGGGTTCATGGTGCACCAGCGTCTTCAGGACAGGAAATGCCGTTTGCTCTTTAGCACGGCCTTAACGGTCATCGGCGACGGAAAGGTGGAGATCGAAACCAAAGGGGAAACATCGACACTGTCTCCTGTCGATCAAGTGGTCTTAGCCGTGGGCTTGAAGCCCAGAGATGAATTAAAAGAGGTATTGGAGGCTTTGAAGATTCCCTATGTGGTAATTGGTGATGCCCGCCAACCCCGGCGGATATTTGAGGCCGTGGAAGAAGGGGCTCGGGCCGCCTGGGAATTGTAGGACGATAAAATGCAGAATTCGTTCGTCATAAAGCGTGCGGCGTTCGGGGAAATCAAGAACAAAGAAAATATGACTATTGAAATTCGAACACTGAATTTCGAATTATGAAGGGAGTTCGATTTGATTTCCTTCGATATTCAGTATTCGTTATTCGATATTCGACATTTTTGGCTTCATGTCCCAGCCTGCCGGCGGACATGAGACTTTAGAGAAGATTAGTAAAAAAACGATAATGTCCATCCCCGCTTTGGTCAAGGTGCTCTGTGTCTTCGGTTTGGTTCTCGTTCTTAACCGAGTACGCCTTGGTTTGAGTCTCTGTCTCTTCATCGGTTCTTTGGTGCTTGGTATCTGGATGCAAATGGGTCCCGCCGATCTGGTTTGGAGCGCCCTTCAAAGTCTCGTGCACATCCAGACGATCAGCCTGATCCTGATTGTCGGATTTATCCTGGTTATCAGCTGTCTGATGAAAGAGAGCCGGCATCTGGACCGGATCGTGGAAGGCTTTGCCCGGATTTCGGGTGATGATCGTACCGCAAGTTTGGTGTTGCCGGCCCTGATCGGGTTACTTCCCATGCCCGGGGGCGCGCTTTTCTCTGCACCCATGGTTGAAGCCTCCCTTAGTAGATACCCTTTAACCGGCGAATATCAAACAGTAGTCAATTATTGGTTCCGGCATATCTGGGAATACTGGTGGCCGCTCTATCCGGGGGTGGTGCTGGCAGTGGCCTTACTGAAGGTGGAGATGTGGCGTTTTATTGCCATCATGGTGCCTATGACCATTGTGATGGTCTTGGCCGGCGTGATCTTCATTCTAAGACCCATCAGACAAGAGTCCATTTCTCGGAAGAAGGTCTTCTCCTCATCAGGGCTGAAAAGTTTTTTGTGGGAGATCATGCCAATCCTCGTTGTTGTTATGGTCATTATTCTCCTGGCGGGTCTGACCGGCCTTTTGAATCTTTCCGGGATCAATATCAACCTGCCTGGGGCCGTGTCTATTCTTCCCGGTCTCCTGGTATCCGCCATCTGGGTATGCGTAGTCAACCGTATTCATTTCAGGCAATTGACGACAGCGGTCTTTGATCGGAACATCCTTTTCATTATATTTTTAGTGGCAGCCATTATGATCTTCCAGGGGATTATGAAAGACAGCCGGGCTGTGGTCGAAATTCGAAACGAACTTATGGCCTACAGGATTCCTCTTCTGCTGGTTATCATCATCATGCCTTTTCTGTCTGGTCTTATCACTGGAATTGCCATCGGATTTGTGGGGACCTCTTTCCCTCTGATCATTCCTCTGTTTCCTGTTTATCCCCTTATTAATTTTCTCTCCTATGCTGCACTGGCCTATGTTTTCGGCTTTGTGGGCATGATGCTATCTCCGGTCCACCTTTGTTTCCTGGTCACCAAAGACTACTTTAAAGCCAATCTCCTGGGCAGCTATCGCCTCATCATTTACCCCACGTTGAGTGTTTTATTAACGGCCGTTGTTTTCTTTGTAATTTCCAGGGCGCTCTAAAGACTCCCAGGGCCATCTAATGTTGTCAAAAAAAGTATTGACACTGATTTTTCGTTCTGATATAATTCTTCTTAAATTTTTTCAGGAATCCGAATTATGAATCAAAATTCAACAAGTAACAAAAATTGGTGGTGGTGGAAGGATTCAAGGGAGGGGTTCGTCCACCGCTAACCTGATAAGATAAACCATAAGCCGTGGAGAACTTCTCATAGTCTCCACGGCTTTTTTATTTGTACTGCTAAAAAGGCCGTGAAGAAGAAAATCACGGTCTTTTTTTTACGTGGAAGCGGCCAGGGGTTGCCTTTTGGACAACATCAAAAATAAGACCCCATAAGACCCATAAGCTATGATTGATAGAAAAATTACAAATTGCTTTGGTTAGGAGCTTGATAATGAATGATTACTATGTAACCTCTACCGGGATAAAGATTCTTCGAAGTGTTGAGGCATTGGACTATGAATCCGCACTGGAAATTCCCCTGGCGGATATCGATCGATTCAAAGGCGCTGTTTTTGCCAGTGGTTATGAATATCCGGGAAGATACAGCCGCTGGGATATTGCCTTTTTAAATCCTCCGCTTCAGATTATCTGTTACGGCCGGGAATTCCGCCTGGATGCCCTGAATGATCGGGGGGAAATCCTTTT
Source organism: Thermodesulfobacteriota bacterium (assembly GCA_049520575.1). Taxonomy (GTDB): domain Bacteria; phylum Desulfobacterota; class RBG-13-43-22; order RBG-13-43-22; family RBG-13-43-22; genus RBG-13-43-22. The sequence goes on from JBEKPQ010000015.1 coordinate 57,805, forward strand.
AAATTTTCTTTACCTGCCGTTGACCCAAAATCCCCACCTGGTTGAGATAGAAAGAACCGAAGGTGGAATAAAAGGGAATATTGTTCCCATTTCCGGTTATTTTCCTGAAGAGGAACGCAGCAAACAGCCCAGTTTCTTTTCCATTATCCGTTCTTTTATTAAACTGTTCGGTTCCAATGCCGATCCCCATCTCGGATTATATGGGGCCTTTGGTTATGATCTGGCCTTTCAGTTTGAACCGATTCAATTGAAACATAAGCGTCCGGCCTTTTATAAAGAGGCTCATCTATTCCTGCCCGATGACTTGATTCTGGTCGATCACCGCAAAGAAACAGCCCAAAGAAGGCGTTATGATTTTATTTTTAATGGACAGGACACACTGGGATTGGAACGGAAGGGAGAAAGGATAGAGATTAAGCGCGGCACACCCGGTGAAATTGAGATAGATCACGGGCCGGGGGAGTATGCCGACAAGGTTCGTCAGGTCCAGGAGGGTTGCCGAAAGGGTGATTTTTTCGAGGTCGTCCCCAGTCAGCTTTTTTATACCGGTTATGCCGGTACACCGGGGGAATTATTTAACGTTGTCCGAACGGTCAACCCAAGCCCGTACGAGTTTTTAATCAATTTGGGAGACGAACAACTGGTCGGTTCATCACCGGAAATGTTCGTCCGCGTAGATGGAGACTTTGTGGAAACCTGCCCCATCTCCGGGACGATCAGTCGGGGAAGGGACGCCATGGAAGATTCGGACCAGATTCGTACCTTGCTTAATTCCATAAAAGATGAATCGGAACTGACCATGGTTACGGATGTGGATCGCAATGATAAATCACGCATCTGTAAACCGGGTACAGTGCACTTAAAGGGCCGCCGCCTTATTGAGACCTATTCCCGTCTCTTCCATACGGTCGACCATGTGACCGGCACATTACAGGAAGATTGCGATTCCTTAGATGCCTTTTTATCCCATATGTGGGCTGTCACTTTGACCGGCGCCCCAAAAAGAGCCGCTATGCAGCGAATTGAAGACCTGGAAAATTCACCGCGACAGTGGTATGGCGGCGCCATAGGCTTTATCAGCTTTAACGGCAACCTGAATACCGGCATTACCATTCGTACGATCCATCTGAAGGACGGAGTGGCCCGAGTAAGGGTCGGTGCGACCCTTCTTGTAGACTCGGACCCGGATGAGGAAGAAAAAGAGACCCGCCTTAAGGCCGCCGCCTTTATCGACGCTGTTTTAGGAAAAAGGCCGCCGGAGCGCGCACCGTTCGTTCCGCCTCGTCCAAAGGGAAGGCCGCCGAAAATCCTTTTTGTGGATCACCAGGACTCCTTTGTGCATACCCTGGCCAATTACGTCCGTCAGACCGGGGCCCAGGTTATTACTTTGCGGGCCGGCTTTCCCCTTGAAGTCCTGGAGAAAGAGAAGTGGGACATGATTTTTCTCTCTCCCGGTCCGGGCCGTCCGTCCGATTTCGGGGTGGCCGCTCTGGTCAAGGCCTGTGTGGAACGCAACCTGCCGGTATTTGGTGTGTGCTTAGGTCTGCAAGGGATGGTCGAGGCCTTTGGCGGAAGACTCAGCCTTCTGGATTATCCGATGCACGGAAAACCCTCGATCATCAGGAATAATCAGAAAGGAATTTTCGAAGGGTTCCCGGAGACCTTTAAGGCCGGGCGATATCACTCCATCTTTGCGAAGATGGAGGATCTGCCTTCGTGTTTAGAAAGAACGGCCGTAAGCGATGACCAGATTATTATGGCAATTGCCCATAAAGAGCTGCCGATAGCGGCCGTGCAATTTCATCCGGAATCCATCCTGACACTCAAGGATGACCGGGGTTTGAAACTGCTGACCAACGTAGTACGGTTAGTTCGAAAATAGGATTTGAGGGTTTAGACACTCGACTTTGTCGAGCTATAGAAAAGGTTCCCCTCCGGGGAACCCGGGATTTAACTTCCGCGCATTTCACTTGAATCCTTGACCCCTTGAATCCTGGGACCCTACTTAGTATTAATTAAAGAAGGAGGACGGAAAATGATTCAGGGAGCGATCGGGAAGGTCGTAAACAGAGAGGATCTGAGCCAGGTAGAGATGGAAGCGGTCATGAATGAGATCATGAGCGGGGAAGCTACTCCGGCCCAGATTGGGGCCTTTATCACGGCCCTCAGGATGAAAGGAGAAACGGTTGATGAGATCGTCGGCGCGGCGCGGGTGATGCGGGAGAAGGCCACAAAAATCCATGTGATCGACACCTCATTGAGCCTTGACCGTGACGAGATCAATGTTGATGCCGAGACGATTCTAGACACCTGCGGGACCGGTGGAGACGGCACCAACACCTTTAATGTTTCGACCGCTACCGCTCTGGTGGCTGCCGGAGGGGGTGTCAAGGTCGCCAAGCACGGCAATAGGGCCGTTTCAAGCCAATGTGGAAGCGCGGATGTTTTGGAAAACCTGGGAGTCAAACTCGACATCAGCCCTCTGGATGTTGAAAGATGTATACGTGAGATCGGCCTGGGGTTTTTATTTGCCCCTCTTTTTCATGGGGCCATGAAATTTGCCGCCGGGGCCAGAAAGGAGATAGGTTTGAGGACCATATTCAATGTCCTTGGACCATTGACCAACCCGGCCGGGGCGACAGCCCAGGTCCTCGGGGTCTACTCCCCCGACTTAACGGAAAAAATGGCCCAGGTCCTCGGCAAATTGGGTTCAAAAGAGGCCTTTGTGGTCTGTGGGGAAGGAACCTTCGATGAGATCAGCATCTGCAGCCCGACCCGGATCGCTCATCTCAAGGACGGAGAGGTCAAAAGTTATCAAATTACCCCCGAGGAGTACGGATTTCAAAGGGCCGCGATTGGTTCTATCAAAGGCGGAGACGCCCAGGAAAACGCCCGGATCATTCGAAACATACTGGATGGCCAGGAAGGGGCCAAACGGGATATGGTCCTGTTGAACACAGGCGCAGCCTTTGTGGCCGCCGGACTTGATCAGGACCTGAAGGCCGGCATCCAACGGGCCAGGGAAGTGATTGATTCGGGCAAGGCCAAACTTAAGCTTGAACAGTTGATTGCATTTACCAACAGTGTTAGCTCTTAATACACAAAAGGGTTCGAGGATTCAAGGGTTCGAGGGTTCAGCCGCTCGGTCCGCTCGGCTCCGCCGAGCTTCTGAAGAGGCTCCCTCTTGGGAGCCGATCCGGCGAGCTATAGAAAAGGTTCCCGTACGGTCGGCTTTGCCGACCTAAAAGGGAGGCTTCCGAATGGAAGCCGGATCGGGGAACCCGGGTCTAACTTCCATGCCTTTCACTTGAATCCTTGGACCCCTGACCCCTTGAATCCTTTTTCAGCAACCTGTTAATCGGTGAGATACATGCATTCGCGACTAATAGAAATACTTGAAGTCAAAAAACAGGAAGTGGCTCAACTGAAGAAGAAGGGGATATCCACCCCCGGTCAAAGGAGCATCCCTGGAATTCGTGATTTTAAATCGGCCATATCTCAACCGGACAGGATCAATCTGATCGCCGAGATTAAATTTGCCTCTCCTTCAGCCGGTACGATTCGGGAAAGGACAGACCCGGTAAAGATCGGTCGGATTTATGAGCGGGCCGGTGCAGTCGCTATCTCTTTATTGACGGATCAAAAATATTTTCACGGGCATCTGGAAAATATGCCCGGGGTGAAGCAGGCTGTAACCCTGCCTATCCTGCAGAAGGATTTCATCATCGATGAGATACAGATCCGGGAGGCCCTGGTCTGGGGAGCGGATGCCATCCTGTTGATCGTAAGAATCCTTTCCGGGAAGCAACTAAAGGAGTTACTCCATGTCTGTTATGAAAACGGCCTGGCCGCGCTGGTCGAAGTCCATGACCGGGAAGACCTTGAAAGGGCCATTGATTCCAAAGCGGAAATTATCGGCATAAATAACCGGGACCTGGACACCTTTGAGATCAACCTTCAGACTACCCATGAGCTGGCCGGGCAGGTTCCTATAGGCCATATCATCGTTGGTGAGAGCGGTATCCACAACCAAAAGGACATTGAAGGCCTGAAAGGATCAAAGGTTAATGCCGTCCTGGTCGGTTCGTCCCTAATGAGCAGTGATGACATGGAGTCCAAGACCAGAGAGATGGTCGAAGCAGGAAGATGAGAACCATTAATTCATGTCTCGCCCGTTCCCTTCTGTCTCTCGAGTTCGCAGAGGGCACAAAGAAAGCAAGAGGAGATTGGGCTAATTTCCTGAGAGGAAATTAGCCCATCCGGCTCAGCCTCCGGCGGATGAGCGCGACAGCGCTGAGCATTTTTTCATTGCGGTCTTCTCAACCGCAAGGAAAAGATAAAGGGTACCCTTAATAAACTCTGTGTTCTCTAGCGAGGCGAGCGAGAGATCGAGAGGTTTATGGAGAAAAGAATATGACCAGGGTTAAAATTTGCGGCATAACTAATAAGAAAGATGCACTGCTGGCGATAGAAATGGGAGCCGATGCCATCGGATTTATTTTCGCCGAAAGTCCTCGGCAGATCACGCCGGCAAAGGCCAAAGCAATAATCCGTACCCTGCCGCCGTTGGTTAAGACCGTGGGGGTCTTTGTTAATGAAGAACCGGCGAGGATCAAAGAGATTAAATCGTTTTGCGGCCTTGATCTTATTCAACTGCACGGGGATGAATCACCGGAAATATGTCGAGACCTGATGCCTCATTCTATCAAGGCCTTTCGTATTCAAAATGAAAGGGATTTAAAAAACATTAAAAGATACAAAGGTGTTGTAAGGGCCATACTCCTGGATACCTTTCAGAAGGGGAAAGCCGGAGGAACGGGCAAGACCTTTGACTGGTCTCTGGCCATAAAGGCCAAAGAAACAGGCATTCCTATTATCCTGTCAGGAGGATTGGGGCCTGAAAATATTCAAGAGGCTATTGACACCGTCAAACCTTATGCCGTAGATGTCAACAGCGGTATTGAGAAACGGCCCGGAAAGAAGGATCCGGTGTTGATGAAGCAGTTGATGGAAAAAATAAGAAAGATCGTAACATCTTAGCTTTTTTAATTTTTGGCACGGATTTCACGGATAACTCGGATGCTTTAATTTTTCCCCTGCGGAAGGAGCGCAGGGGAAAAGGCATTAAACCCGCCAGAGGCCGAAGGCAAGGGATTGGCAACCTTGCCAATCCCTTTTATATTTTAACCGTGTTTATCTGTGAAATCCGTGCCAACAAATTGGTTTTACCATATTATGTATTACAAAAAATCTAAGGAGTTTAATTCATGAAAAACCGCGGTTATTATGGAATGTTCGGAGGGGCCTTCATTCCCGAAATCCTGGTGGCCACCTTTGATGAACTGGTTGAGACCTTTGAAAAAGCCAAGAACGATCCCGGCTTCTGGAAAGAATATATGGAGATCATGTCCACCTATTCCTGCCGGCCTACCCCCTTGACCCGGGCTGAAAACCTTAGCCGGTATTTCGGGGGGGCGCGCATTTACATCAAGAGAGAAGATCTGAACCACACCGGGGCGCACAAAGCCAATAACGTCATGGGCCAGGGACTTTTAGTCAAAAGGATGAAAAAGACCCGGGTCATTGCCGAAACCGGGGCCGGCCAGCACGGCGTAGCCACGGCTACCATGGCCGCCAAATTCGGCTTTCGCTGCACCATTTATATGGGTGAAGTGGATGTCAAAAGGCAACGGCCCAATGTCTTCTGGATGCAGCGCCTGGGCGCAGAGGTTGTTCCGGTCAAGGATGGAACGGCCATACTCAAGGATGCCATCAATGAGGCCTTTCGGGACTGGATCACTCACATGGATGATACCCACTATGTCTTGGGCACGGCCTGCGGTCCTCATCCTTTCCCGGAGATGGTGGCCTATTTTCAATCCATCATCGGACAGGAAGCCCGAAAACAGATTCTGGAAAAGGAAGGCAAACTCCCGAGGCGGATTTATGCCTGCGTGGGAGGCGGTTCGAATGCCCTGGGGATTTTTCAGTCCTTCCTGAATGATCCGGTGGAACTGGTCGGTGTGGAGGCTGCGGGGAGGGGACTCACCACCGGTCAGCATGCCTCGAGATTGGCCTCCAAAGACGGCTCCATCGGTGTGGCCCAGGGGTATAAGACCTACTTTTTGCAAAATAACGACGGGCAGATGAAAGAGACCCACAGCGTGGCCGCGGGCCTGGATTATGTAGGGGTTTCTCCGATATTATCCTCACTCAGAGAGGAGGGAAGGATCCGGGTGGAGGCCGCCACCGACCAGGAGGTGATCGATGCCTTATCCCTGACCATGAAAAAAGAAGGGTTGATTCCGGCCCTGGAGGCCGCTCATGGCTTTGCCCAGGCCTTTAAGGAGGCCGGAAGTTTAAGCCGGGATGATGTTATCCTGATCAATCAGTCGGGCCGGGGCGATAAGGACATCTTCACCATTGCCGATGCCTTTGAAGACCCGAGTTGGAAAGCATTTATCCGGGAGAAAGCCCATGAATATACCGTTTGATACCTATCTCAACAAAAGACTGGCTAAAAAAGATATCCTGCTCATGACCCATATCGTCCTTGGATACCCTTCCTGGGAGACCTGCCTTCGGGTCGTCGAGGCCATGGTTGAGGCCGGGGTAGACCTGATGGAAATGCAAATCCCTTTTTCCGAACCGATGGCCGACGGGCCGGTGATCCTTAGGGCCAATCAGAAGGCCTTGAAAAATGGGGTAACCGTGCAGAGATGTCTTGATTTTGCCCAGGAGGTGGCCAGACGATTCGATATCCCTTTTCTTATCATGAGTTATTACAATATCCTTTTCAAATACGGGGTCGAACGATTCGCCCTCACCTTGGCGGAAAGAAACCTCAAGGGGGCCATCGTCCCGGACCTTCCGCTGGAAGAAGGGCGGGAGTATCTCCAACGGATGACAGAGTATGGGCTTTCACCTATCCTTTTCTTTTCGCCTACCACGCCGGACGACCGGATGCGATATATCGCTTCCCTGGCCAAAGGTTTTATCTATTGCCTGAGCCGAAAAGGGGTCACCGGTGCCGACACCCAATTTTCTTCCGAACTGGCCGGTTATTTGGCCAGATGCCGCCAAGCCACTTCTCTCCCTTTGGCTCTGGGTTTTGGGATTAAAGAGAAAGCCGATATTGATTTTATTAAAGGCAAAGCGGAGATCGCCGTCATCGGATCACAAACGATCCGGATCGTTGAGGATCAAGGAAGCGGGGCAGTGGGGGCTTTTATCCGCAGTTTAAGATGAAACTAAAGGTTGCAAAAGCCGAAGATGCCGCAGATCCGCGATGGCAAGGGCAAAGTCCCGCCAATGGCGGGATACTGCGAAGCCTATTATTCAGAGAAAGGTAATTTATTATGAGTAATGCCAACATAGTTTTTGACCACGTTCACCTCGTCAGTAAAGACCCTAAATCAACAGCAGCCTGGTATGCGGAAAAATTGGGAGGAAAGGTGGTCAACAGCTCTGAAGTCCGCGGGGCCCCTTCAATTGTTGTGGCCTTCAAAGGTGCCACCATTATTATTCGCGGTCAGAGGACAGGAGAACAGGTTAATGAGAAAAACAAAATACAGTGGGGTACGGATCATTTCGGGTTCCGGGTTGATGGGGATTTCGACGGGTTTTGCGAAGACCTGAAAAAGAACGGAGTTAAGTTTACGATCGATCCTATGGATTTCGGCCCAACTCTGCGTATCGCCTTTATCGAAGCCCCGGATGGTGTGGGCATTGAATTGCTTCAGAGAAAAGGGTAGTGACAAGCTTTCCCTGGGTATTCATCACCATCACCTCTTCAATGAGTGGATGAAGTGGAAACGTCCCCTCTACCATAAGCATCCCACTCCCTTGTTTTTTTCTTTACTCTTCTTCGGGCTTTTTCTATATTTTTACTAACTCGTTCTCATCCGGAAACAACCTTTCCGGATGAGAACATACAGCTGCCGGCTATCATCTATGGCCAGAAACCCTTTGAAAAAGGGTTTCTGGCGAGAGCTTAACGCGGAAATCCAGGTGTTTCCATCCGGAAATTCAAATTTCCGGATGGAAACTGACTCGATGGAAAATAGCTTCTTATAAACTTTATCCTGGAGCCCGGAGGCCAGAGATAGCAACCTGGTGGGCGAGGTCTCCAGGGAATTTAAGCCATATCAAAAGTAACCTTAGAAAATCCGAGGCGAACAGGGCTTGACCACCATCGGCAAGGGGGGAAAATGGAAGAGCAGCGCCGACAAACGGGAACTCAAGATTTACTCAAGGCTGAAATCGGGCATGAAATGAAACCGGTAGAGATGGTCATTACCGAGGAGATGGCCGAAAGGCATGCCTGGGCCAATGAGGATTATAATCCGTGGTATCTGGAAAATTCACCCTTCGGCGGCCGCATCATCTCACCGACCTTTCTGGCCTATGACACCGACATCATGCTTTGGAATTATTTTGCCCTTCCCAAGGGCTACGGGCTATGGGCCAAACAGGAGTTCGAATTCATTAACGCTCTTAAGGTCGGAAAACGGATCAGAATAACCGGCCGGATTTCCGATAAGATACACAAGCGGGGCAGAGATCATATTACCTTTGAATTCCTGGTCATAGACGAGGACGGGCAGGAAATCATCCATATGAGAATGACCCAGGCCTTTCCTTTACTCCCCGGCAGTGAGAAAGAATCAAACAGGTAAAGGTAAAATATGGATACCATTCGGACCGACCCTACGGCCTTCAAGCCGATGAAAATCACCGCCGGCAAGGATATCGAAGTCGGCTTTCAACTGGAACCCATCATCAAGAAGGTAACGCTGGACAAGATGCGCCTGTACCGGAGCCAGTGGCCGCGAATCAGGAATTGGCACAATGACTACACCATAGCCCAAAATTGGGGGGTCGATCAGCCCCTGGTCTTTGCCAGCCAGATCATGGAGTATTTCGGGGAGCTGTTGGTTAAATTTTTCGGCCTTGGCTATCTTGGAGGCACCCTTTCCCTGGCTATCATCCGGTCGGCCTGGCCGGATGACGTGATAACCGTCAAGGGCACAGTCCGGGAGAAGACAATCGAGGGTGAAAAGGTCAGATTGATGTTGGATGTCTGGTGCGAGAACCAGCACGGTGAGAAGGTGATGGTGGGAACAGCGAGTGGGCTCGTTCCCTAGAAAAAATCCTTTCATTCATGTTTATATCCTTCTCTTTCGTCAAACTGGGGGAGGTTCATTAAATCCCTGGAATTCGTATTTTATGGGGAGGGCCATCTATTTCCACAATAAATAAATGAAGTGAACAACATCCCCTTGAACAATGTTGCCGCTTAACAGCTTCTTTTTAAGGGGAAAAAGATCAGTTCAAGACCATTTTTATCCCCTACTTTTCATGAAATTTCCACATGAATTCAATATGTTGACCTGGAAAGGGCCCGGGATTATTAAGATCTTAAAACCTTTGGGTGTTCCTATCGGGTATAATCAAATCATGTGAAAAAAGCTTAGTAAGGGCATTGAGATGATTCTAAAAATTTGATTATTATATATTTTTTTTTCTTGACTTTATACAATATATAGTATTAGATTTCTTTATAGTATACATCATAAGGTACCTTTCAAGGGTAAGTATGATTTATGACTATAAATATTCTCATAAGATTATCTAAACGCAGTAATTCACTGCGTTTTTTTTTTAGAGAATGGCATTATGAATAATAAAAATAAAATAAGAGAGAAAATCTGTATTGCCCTTGATGTAGATTCAGGTGCCGAAGCCTTGAGGTTATCAGGCATGTTAAAAAATTATTGTGGATTTTTTAAAATTGGGGTCCAGTTATTTTCTCAGGAAGGGCCCGATATAGTTAAAAAAGTTATCTCGCTAGGCCCAAAAGTTTTTTTGGACTTAAAATATCATGACATACCCAATACAATAAAAAACACAGTAAAAGTTATTGTTGGCCTAGGGATTTCCGTCTTTAATGTCCATACAACAGGCGGGTATGAAATGATGTTGGAAACATCGAATGCTGTAAAAGAGGAATCAAAAAAGTTAGGTATTCCTAAACCCATGGCAATTGGTGTTACAGTACTTACAAGTATAAATTCAAAAATTCTATCCGAAGAATTAATGATTAAACAGGATTTGAGTGAATATGTTGTACATTTATCAAAATTGGCTAAAAAGGCTGGCTTAGATGGGGTTGTCGCATCTCCGCATGAAATAAAAATAATTAGGAAATCCTGTGGACCTAATTTCAAAATTATAACACCAGGGGTAAGACCTTCATGGTCCTTAGGAGTAGATGACCAAAAAAGGATAATGACTCCGAATGAAGCAATAAAAAATGGAGCAGATTTTATTGTTGTTGGACGTCCAATAATAAAGGCTAAGGATCCCGTTGAGGCTGCAAAAAAACTCCTTAACGAGATATTAAGTTAAGATGAAAGAACTCCCCGACTTATTAGTATTTACTGGCGAAGAGGTTATAAAATCTGAGGTTAATAATACATTAAATTTGGCCCCTTTTAAAAAGCTTAGATATAAGGGGCTCCCGAAGTATTTATCCGTTGAGTATCCAAAGGAAATAAGGTTTTTATCTTTCTTTCTAATAAATTTATTGGAAGATATATTTTATAATTTGATCGGGGACTTCCCATATGAAGATAGTTTTGGGGATCAAATTCATGCGGTTAGGAAAGATTTTTTTAAATTTATGAGCGAAAAGTTTATCGAGATTGGAAAAGCAATATTAATCAATGATTATTTAATAATACCTACTAGGTTTACAGAGTTGGTAGTAGACTATTTGACAGTAATAGAAAAGATAAACACTATTATTGACGAAGGACATTTGAAGTGCTGAGCATAAGCCTTTTTTTGACTACAAAAACATTGTGGGCTTTAATATGCTATGCTAGCCGAATTATCCTTGAGGGAATAATAGATGAATTCAGGTTAATAAAAAGATTGGGAGTGGATTTTTCATATATTTCACTTGTATTTATCGGCTTTAATTTGATTCAAAAAGAACCACGTCCTCGATTCTACTCCTTTGTTGATATGTTAACAAAACAATATCCGGATATAAATGAAAAATTTTCACCAATAATATTAGTAGTTTTTACTCTTCTTCTTTTAGGATTATCAATATTCTGTCAAAAACATTTTAATAAAACAAGCAGTAATACTTTTAAAGGCCTGCTAATAAAAGGATTGGCAATTACAATCAGTTATGGTATAGGTGTTGCTTTATTTTTATTGGCTGTAGTTATTCAGTAAAATAAGTGGAAAAGGAGGGCGTAGAGATGGAAAATTTATACATTCTAAAAATTTTCCTTGAACCAACAATAATATTGCCCACCATTTTAATGATGATAATCATCTTTTTTGTCATGGTAAGAATTATTAAAAAGGAAAGGACAGAATCTTTAGTATATCCAGGTATAAGTAAAAGTCATTGGTTTACGGTAGGGGGAACAGAAAGCAAATTCTATTATGATATTGATAAGGGCGCCTCTTCCCTGGAAGGAATTCAAAGAATTTCAAATTGGTATGTTGATAACATCAAAGAATTAAAGAAAAAGAAAAAAATTGATGGCTTAGCGTTTATTGAACGCGAAGATGGTCCAATTGGTGCTATAACAAAAAAAGATCTTATTTCCTTTATGACAAATATTTCTTCTTTTGTTGTCCGGCCAAAGAGAAGAATTAAAGCTTCGGCTATCAAAGGGGCAGAAAATATTCAAGGCAAGGATATTGTTGTAATCAGTGATGTGGCGACTACGGGTTATTCTGTTGAAAAGGTAATAGATATTATTCAAACTTGTAACGCGCGAGTTGTTGCCGCAATAACTATTCTTAACCGCGGCGGTTCAAAAACAGAGGACCTTTTTAAAGAAAAGAAAATCGATTTTATTTACGCCGCTGATAATGATGATATAAAAAATTATGTGTCTTAAAATTTTATTAAATGGCAATAAAATTTAAATTGAGAGGACATCACACTTATTTTTTTAAGTTAAAAATTAAATGAGTATGGTGTCCCCTGTTATTGCAGTTCTTGTACTGACTTTTATTGATAAAAAATTGCTTTTTTTGAAGAGTATAAAATGAGAAAAAGGAACGGTCAAGGATAAAAACTGGGCGGAAGGGATAGGGGGCGTCTTCTGAAGAAAATGAGACTATGCAGGGTTGTGCCTTACAAATTGATTACCATTTGTAATATAGCATAAAGAGCCAAAATTTAAATTCACGACTACAGGAAGAATGCACCATCAAACTTGATGATGCCTGTATAGTCAAATCCTGACTTTCACACATTAAATCCCTGGAATTCACATTTTATGGGAAATGTCTCGCACAGATCGGAAATAAAGAACCGTGCGCAACCTCTATTTTCGTCCTTAGAATAGACCTCCTCTTCTATTGGGACTTAAAATGACTCTCTTGAATAAGATTAGTTTCTTTAAAATTTAAATGGTTTTTTTCGGCTTCATATGCTTCCTCTCCATGTGTGAAGAAGTGTTTGTTTCTAATCTCATCTGTTATAGAGCCTGAAGTCCCAACAAGTTTTGTATCTATATACTTTTTATAAATAGAATTCACAATTGTTTTAAAAAACTCATCATAATTCTTTTCGTCGATAGTAAGATTTATTTCATTGCCATCCTTTGAATATTTCAAAATCTTTCGTATTCTGAAAACTATGACAGGGAATATATGCTCGATGTTATAATTCGTCATCTTTTTTATTGCTTTATCGCTCTCTTCTGTTAGTTCGTTATTATTAATTAATCGTATTTTGTCTCTTAGCGATGTTTCTCCTAGTTCTTCCAACAATGCCTTTTCTTTGATATCTCTGTAGATTATTTCTTTTTGAATCCTGAGGTATCGTAATACGTAGTTTTCCCGAATTTGATACAAAAAGGGAATCAATTTTGAAATGACCTGAATAGTCTCCTGTGCTTTTTCTCTATTTTTTATTAATTTTATAAAAAGATTATAAATTGGTATTCTTTGATTTGCGTATTTATGAATGTCCTTTTCTTTGGTCAAAATACCAGTAGATACCACCGGCCTTAGTAAAGTAAGAATGTGTACTTTTGGCCCCTTTTCAACAATCTCCCCCAATCGATATTCTATCTTGAGAGATTCTCCGTATTTATTTTCAAATTCTTTAAAAATATTATCCTTCAGCTCTCTTTTATATCTAGAGCCAAATATATCGTCGATAGCAACTTTTTGGGTTTCATTATTTGCCCCGGCTATTAGAGTTCCAGCTGAATATTCATCTAACTCATCAACAGCATCGAGAATACGATCAATCACATTAATTTGTATCCTGATCTTGCTTGTTAAAAAATCCTCTAATTTTAGCTCATTAAAACATCTTTGGTATTTCCCTTCTCCCTTAATAAAGGATACAATTTCATTCACCCTCCCAAACTTTACAAATTTAAGGAAGGATATGACTTTTTCGTCTCTGAGGTTTTCTTTTAGAAATTGATGAAAGGACTTGGCCGTGATATTCTCTAATAAATTTTCTGATGTATAATATTTTAATAGGGCCAGTATTAGGATTATGAACCTAGTTTGATTTCCATTGGTCAAACAACAGCTTTTAAACTTTAGAGTATTTTCGCTGGAAAAGCTCAAACCAGTTAGAGAAACGATCATTCCTGAATGCAAAAATCGGAACATATTTTTTGGATCTTTTAGAAGGCTTTTTATGATTTCAATATTGGACTTTTTCAAACCATTATATTCCCGGGGATTGCTTCCAGCTTCACTATCTCTATAATCCAAAAATAGAATATCTTTAAATAAAGTTTCTCCTAAAATACTTTTTTTATCTCCTGAGTACCAATATTTATCTGGAAAAGAGATAGTGTTTTCTTTTGAGAACATTTCACACCCCTATTTTATTTAATTAATTTTCTCATATTTATAGAGGCCATCTTAAAAGCAGACAGCAATTTCATAAAGCGATCCCCTTTTCCATGGTTTAAAAATAATCCAGGCTTTTGAAAGTTGTTTTGTTTATAGAGACCCATATAACCTTCTATTAAAGTTTTTTTCGAAAATGTAGAATAATGTGAAAGGTAGTTTCTGATTTTATAAATAAAACTAATTTTGTTTATTTGGTCTTTGGAAACATTTAAAAGAAGATTATAGCGTTCACATAAAATTTTTTTATAGAACCCTTTTGTTCTTTCCAAGTCATGTAGGTCTCTATACCTATCTGAAAAAATTATGGCTCTAACAAGTTCAGCAGTAAGTCGTGTATTAGGTGTTAAACCAAATTCTGCCTTTATATTTTTAGTATCAAGAAGGGTACAAAATATCACTTCTTTCTCAAGAAAAAGTTCCCAAAATGCGCATGCTCTTAAAACCAACGACTCTAATATTAGATATTTTTCCTCTTTTTTTATTTGACGTGAATAAGGAATTCCACAAATAATTTCGGAAGCATACTGCAATAGATTTTCTATTTCTTTCTCAAAAGTCTCGTGATTTTTTAAAATGGATTTTCTAATATCCATAACATCTATACCTTTAAGAGGGAACTTTAGTTCTAAAACAACTTATTTCTCCTCAATTGTCCGATTGTCAAGTTGATTTTAATTTTACCTTATTATACCCTCTTTTTTCACCCAACCCAAACTGAAAAATCCCTTTGGAAATTTTCGGCTAAAAACCAGTAGGCCAGTTCGCCAGCTTATGTTTGCCAATCGCATTCCCTCGATTCCCCCTGATAATATCCAGCGCCTCGGCTATCCATTTGCGGGTGTCCCGCGGGTCAATCACCTCCAGAGCAGTTATCCCTGCTGCCTCCCAGGGCGCACTATTGATCGCCCATTCCTCCATTAACCGCTTCTTCTCGCCTTCCGGGTCCTGTGCTTGAGACAACTTGCGCCCGTGAACCAACTCGATCCCAGTCGCCGGGTCTACAAAACTAATCGAGGCAATCGGCCAGGCGGCTTGCAGGTGTGATTGATCGGCTCCCATGCACCTCCATCCTATCCCGTAGGCTTTCCGAAATAGAAGAGAAACCTTCGGTACCGTCACCAACCCAATGGCCTGCAGGAGAACCATGATCTTCGTCGGTATCTTTTGCTTCTCGGCATCCCTGCCCGGAAGCATCCCGGGAACGTCCTGGAGAAAAACAAGAGGGATATTGAACGAATCACACAGGCACAAAAAGTGAACTATTTTCTCCGTGGCGGGTGCATCCGGGGCACCGGCATTGTATATCGGATTGTTACCTACGATCCCTACCACTTTGCCTCCAATCCTCGCCAGGCAGGTGATCACGGCTCTGCCCCACTCCGCTTTGATCGGAAGATACTCGCCGTTGTCCACCAAGAGCTTGACCACACGGTACATGTCATATCCTCTATTAAACTGGTCGGAGACGATTTTCCCTATCCGGTCCAACCTTCTATCTATGGGGTCTTGGTTTGGGACATACGGCGGTTCCTCGCCATGGTGCGAAGGCATATAGGATAAAAACCTCTTTATGATGGCCAGGGCCTCATCGTCATTATCGGCAAAGGCACCGACCTGCCCGGTGTAATTGGCGTGGATCTCCCAACCGCACAGCTCTTGCGGCGTGATCTCTTCACCAATCGATTCCTTAATAATCCTTGGCCCCGCTGCCCCCATCGCTGTCCCTTTGACCATGACCACAAAGTCTGACTGGCAAGCGTTCCAGCTCGGCTCACCAAAACACTCTCCCATGATGACGGTAACCCGCGGCGTCTCACGGCTCACCTGAAATGTCTCATTGGGTATCCCTCCCCCCATACGCTTATCTCCCACCATACCTCTTGACCCCATCTGCTCTGGCAATCGGACACCACCCACCCCATCCATCAATCTGACGATCGGGTATCCTCTCTCGGTCGCCATCTTCACCAACTCAGATACCTTCTGATGGCCGACCCGACCCCCACTCCCCCCAAGGATCGTATTGTCTTGAGCTTCAACCGCAACTCGCCGACCGTTAATAAGGCCAAGGCCGCATATCCGCCCGTCGGCTGCGCTCTTCGCCTCCATTCCTGGAACATTGGAGGTATTGAGCATCCCCGCCTCCCAGAAACTATCGGCATCCAGCAGCTTTTCTATTCTTTCCCGGGCAGTCAGCCGGCCCCGAGCATGTTGGGCTCGGATCTTCTCCTTACCGCCCATCTGTCTGGCTATTTCCCGGCGCGAGTAAAGTTCTCGCTTTCTATCTTCCATTTCCACAGCATCCTCCTTCCCTCTACATCGAAGAACAGGCTCAATAAAGGAGCCAAGTCTCCGTTTAACCTATGGTCAATGCCTTCCTTAATATCTCAAAAGAGGGTACGCTGGTTCTAAAACAAGTTATTTCTCCCCATTTGTCTGATTGATTTTAATTTAACCCTCGGTTTAACCCATGGTTAAACCCAATTATGATGCTCTCTTTTTCACCCAGCCTTAACTGAAAAATCCCTTCTTTGCAAATCGAGATTAGTATGCTTTTTTTGATCCACCCGTCTAAGGGATCCCTGCTCCGATGCCCATTTTCCTCGACGGCAGGACGACCGTGGCCGTTCCGTTGGGGATCATGAAATTGCCATCGTGGTCCTCAACGGTAACCGTCAGTTCGACCAGATGTTCCCTGTCCTGTATGTATTTTTTGACCACCCTGCCCTTGCAGAGCGCCAGGGAATCCCGATAAAGCACCCCGCGAAGCTGGTCTCCCATCTTCTGGATGAACCCGTCGTCTCCCATCCAGTTCGAAATCATGCGTCCCAGCCAGGCCCGCATTTGCATACCCAAAGCATTGGCCCGCGGCATGCCGAGCCGTTGAGCAGCGGCATCGGTCAGATGCCAGTGTGTGAAATCGGGCAGGCCGCTCTCCGGATCGATCATATTTTTCCAGGTGTCCCGGGTGTGGGCCATATGCGTCCGCCAACTGACGCTTTTACCCATGGCGGCAGAATAGGCGATCGCTTCCGCCTGGGTGAAAAGGTGGTGCGTGGGCGGAAGCTCGTCCCCTACCTTGACATCTTCCCAGAAGAGCGGATTTCCGCCCCGGATTTTCTCTTTTTCCGCCCGCTTAAACCAGTCTTCCACTTCGCGCTTTGAAAAGCGGCGAAATTGAGGCGGTTTCCCAACCTGCACCTTGCCCGGTGAAGGCTCCCTGAGCACTACAGCAATCCCGGCAATATCCACAATGGCTACGACTTCGTCTCTTTGATTTTTAAACACCCGGTTTCCATTGACTAAAAACTGTAAGGCCGTATTCTCCCGGGTGATGTCCTTAACGGACGTAGGATACTCAAATACCGTAAAGCGGTCGTCCTCCCGTATGATCTTGAACCATTCGACTGAAACGCCCGCATCGACCCGGGCGACATGAAAGTCCAGATCCTCTGCCGCCTTGGCGATCCCGGAATAGGGGGCAACGGCGCCCAGGAATTGAGGAGGGGCGATGAGGCCGCCGTATCGAGTGTTTTTTAAATAATCCCGGTTACGGTAGAGGGGATTGAACTCGCCTATGGCATCACAGAATTGTCGTATGGCATCTTCGGTGGCCACCCGGCGCGTCATTCGGTAGGCGCCCATCTTATAACCGGTCTCCGGGTCGGGCCCGTCAACTGTCACCGGCCGCGGTTTTCCTATTTCCAGTTTCGCTTCAAGTTCAGCGATAATTCCTTCCCTTATCTTTTTATCCGCCTTCGCCCGCTTTATTTCTTCGTCTGTCAGATATCTCTTCATGAATTGTACCTTTCGTCTATCAGGCCTAAGGGAACCAAGGAGACGTTGTTCGGGAGTTCAGTAATTAACATGGGCTTTCGCCAATCCTTTTCTTTTCCCCCACCACCCCGGACAGTCGTTTTTATTTTCTTCCTTCTTCTCAAAGCCTGGTTCAGTAAATTTTATTAACCGGTCAGTTGAAGCCCAAGTATGTCCTTCAGGCGTCTAAAATGGTTATCCAGTGAATAAATTTCGCAACGATTTTGTATTGCGTTTTGGGCAACAATAAGATCTGGGATACCGATTCCATTTATTCCATTCTTTAAGCATTTGAATTGGAACTCAACAATTTGATTCCAGTCAATGGCTAATTTCAACTTTTTAATACTGTATAATAAAGTTACAATCTTTGATTGATGGTGGACTTTTAAAGAAGGGACCAATTCTGCCAGGATCAGGTCATTAATAACCATAAGGTTTTCATCGATTAAGAAGTCAAGTTTTTCAGAATTATTCCCGCTCCTGAAATACTCTATCCATAAGGAAGTATCGACTAATACCGACATTGACGCCCTCTGATGGCGTTCAAATCAATGTCCAAATTAACCTTGCCCTTGAATTTTTTCAACCCGGATATCTTTGATTTTATGATTAAATCTTCTAAAGCGGTGATAATGACTTTGGTTTTTGTATTAATGTGAGCCACCTTCATGGCCTCATCAATTAAATTTTCAGGTAAATCAAGTGTTGTTCTCATGATCGTCCTCCTTAACCATCTGCATAATAATAACATTATATGCATATGATGTCAAGGTTTTCGAAGAGGATGAGCAGTACATTAACCTATTATCCTCGGCCTTCCCAGCCTTCTAAACAAAATTACTCCAATCGTTCAAAATCATGACTATTGCTTTTTAATCCTCCTCATGTTATTTTTCTGATAGAAATCAATCTTCATTCCTGCTTTAGCAGGAGGGTAGCGGTCTTATCCGAAATTTCACCCTTTGGAGCAAGCTTCAAGGAGCCTTAAACCAATGGAGGTGTGTCCATGATATCCGATTCAACCGTCTCCGCCCTCTCCCCAACCCAGTTATGGTCGGCGTCCTCAACCCTTTCACCTCGTGTGGAACACTTACGCCGGCAATTCTTTTCCTTCTATGAACGAGATTACACCAACGAGGTGCGTGCCTTCACCACCGGCACACCCTGGGATGTTGTCTATTCCATTTGGAATTGGACGAATGTGCCTGAAATCGCCCTATTTCAGAAGGGATTTCGCAGTTACCTTTGGGCTGGCGCCGAGCCGGTCGAGTTGCCGCCGGACTTTTGGCAAGAGCCCCTGGCGGTTCGCCAAGCCCTGTTCTTTCGTGAAGTGGTTCGCTCTCACTTGCCTGTTGAAATACTGGAAGGAGAGCTGATCGTCGGCTCCCATTTCAGCACGGCCCTCTCCCGCTGCCTTAAAAAAGACGAAGCCCGCCGTCGCGACCGGGAAGAGCAAGCATTCCTCAAGGCCTGGGATAAACTCAACAGTGTCGGAGTTGGAAACTGCGGCGCCGTTCCCGGTCATCTGCTGCCCAACTACCCCAAGATCCTTAAAATCGGCTGGAAAGGAATCCGGGATGAGGCCCAGGTTCTGTTCGATGATCCTGTGAGTACGGTCGAACAAAAGAATATGGCCCGGGCTATTATTATTTCTGCAGAGGCAACGCGCGATCTGGCAGACCGCTATACCGTCAAAGCTAAACGCCTGGCCGAAAACGAAACGGATCCGAAACGTCGAGACGAGTTGCAGGAGATCGCCCGCATCTGCCAAAAGGTCCCTTGGCTGCCGCCCGAAACATTCTCCGAAGCCCTGCAAGCCCTGTGGTTCACCCACATGCTGGCCATGGCCGCCGAAAGTTATCCGGGGCCGGGCTTATCGCCGGGGCGAGTGGATCAGTACCTTTATCCGTACTACAAGTCAGATCGAGATGCGGGCCGCCTTACGGAAGAGTCCGCTCGCGAATGGCTGCAATGCCTGTGGATCAAACATAATTATGTCTATGATTATCAGGGCTGGACCGGTACCAATCAGGGTATCAATTCTTCGTTCGGCCAGCTTATAACCCTGTCCGGAATGGATGCCCAAGGCCATGACGCCACCAATGACCTGACCTATCTGATGCTTGAGGTTATCGAAGAAATGAACCTTTTGGAACCCAAGCCCAATGTGCGTGTCCATGCCGGTACCTCCGACAAGTTACTCGATCGTTTGGTGGAGATGTTAGCCAAGGCCCAAGGTTCCCCTTTCCTGATCAACTTTGACGAGAATTCCATCGCCGGTTTGCGTTGGCAGGGCCTGCCGGAAGAAAGGCTCTGGGATTACGCACCGGTCGGCTGCCTGGAAAACACCTTAATCGGTGACGACCGCTCCGGGACTGTTGATGTCAACCTGAACCTGGCCAAAGCCATCGAATTGGTTTTAAATGACGGCCGTGATATGGCCACGGGAAAACAAATCGGACCGCGCACCGGTGACCCTGAAAAGTTTAAAGGGTTCCCTCAGTTTATGGAAGCCTTTAAACAACAACTCAAAACTATCCTGGAACAGCTCATCGCTGCCAATAACCTGGCCGATGCAGGGCGAGCCCGTTGGGAACCGGTCCCTTACCTGAGCGCCCTGGTGGATGGCTGTCTGCAAAGCGGTAAGGATTGCAACGCGGGCGGCGCCCGTTTTAATTTCTTAACGGTGGAAGGAGTGGCCTTGGCCACCGTTGTTGACAGTCTGGCTGCCGTAAAAAAGCTGGTCTATGAAGATCGCCAGATAGAAATGGGAAAACTGGTTGGGGCCATCCGGGCCAGCTTTGAAGGGCAGGAGAGTTTACGCCGGACTTTGCTGGCCAAAGCACCCAAGTACGGCAACGATGATGGTTATGCGGATGAAATCGCCCGCGATGTCAGCCGCTTTTGGACCGAAGAGGCCTTTAAGCACACTTCGTCTACCGGAAAGCGCTATCGTGGCGGCTATCTATCCTGGAATTACTGGATCGCCTATGCGCCGACGACTGCGGCAACACCCGACGGCCGCCTTCGAGGGCAGTTTCTTTCCAATGCGGTGTGCCCGGTCAATGGGGCCGACCGCAAAGGACCGACCTCGGTCATCAAGAGTGTCGGCAAACTGGGATTAGAGACCGCACCCAACGGCGCCAGTCACACCATGAGCTTCAGTCCGAACCTCTTGCGGAATCCCGAACAACGCCAAAAGCTCAAAGCCCTCTTACGGGCCTATGGCCAAGTAGGCGGGACTTGCCTGCAGGTCAATGTAATCGACGCCGACACCCTTAGAGAGGCCCAAAGGTTTCCCGACGAATACCACAACCTGTTGGTGCGGGTCACCGGCTACAACGCCTATTTTGTCGGCCTGGGGAAAGAGATTCAAGACGAAATCATCGCTCGCGAATCGCACCCGATTTGAACATGAACAATAGAGTCAATTGTTGTTCCACCATTTGCGGAACCGGAGAGATTCGAATAGTCCGGGCGTTCGAGAGAATACTAACCAAAGAAATTTTTCTCTCAAGCTTGAGAATAGGGTCAGAGGGGTGTCTTGTTTTTAGAGTGGTCCAAAGGGTAATCATGATGTTCCAACCCGGCCCAAAAGTAAAGTTGGGTTCGAGACCGGGTCCACATCAAAGCCTGTTTCTGGCACTGGTGTAGGCCTGCTTTCGAAAAAGGTTCATGTCTTGGCTCGGCAAAAACGAGTATGGCTTGCGGATGGACCACTCAAAAACAAGCCCCCCCTATGACCCCTGAATAGAAAGTTAGAGATACATTCTCAGATAACAAAGTGTAAGAATCTAACATCACCATGGAATCCGGCCTGATCTTTAATCTCCAACAATTCAGCACCGAGGACGGACCCGGCATCCGTACGACGGTCTTCCTCAAGGGCTGCCCCCTGCGCTGCCCGTGGTGTCATAATCCAGAAGGACTCCGGGCCGAACCTGATCTCATCTGGTATGACGTTCGATGCATCGGCGCCCAGGATTGTGTGAAGGTTTGTCCGGAAAAGGCCTTACACCTTTCGTCTGAGGGGATGAAAATCGACCGGAAACATTGCACCCTCTGCGGGAAATGTGAGAAAGCCTGTCCGGCAGCGGCCATAGAGAGTATCGGCCGAAGCGTTACCCCCGAGGAGTTGATCAGCGAACTTTTGAAAGATCAGGTCTTTTACCAGACCTCAGGGGGAGGCATCACCTTTAGCGGCGGCGAGCCGATGATGCAGAGGGATTTCCTTGGCCAAGTCCTGCCTCGCTGTAAGGAGGCGGGGATGCACGTGGCCCTGGATACCGGTGGCCCAGTCCCCTGGGAGGGCTACGAAAAGGTTTTATCTTGGGTGGACTTGGTATTGTTCGATCTTAAACTGATGGATGAGGAAGGCCACAAACAGGCCACGGGCGTCTCAAACGCCACTATCTTGGAGAATGCTCGCCGCATCGCCGCTGCAGGCAAATCGATGTGGATCCGAACTCCGGTCATCCCAGGTTATACCAATGATCCGGAAAATATCCGGGCCATCGGCGATTTTATCCGTGAAGCCTTGCCAACCGTGCAGCGTTGGGATTTGCTCGCCTACACCAATTTAGGCAAACCCAAATACCATCGGCTTGACAGGCCGTATTTGTTAGAAGCAACGCCCCTGTTAACCCGGACCGAGATGGACACCCTTTGGCAAGCCGCAGTGGAACTAGTGCCGACCGCCAGATGGTCAGGGGCGACAATTTAGCCTATTTCATTGTTATTCGGAGGCCGATCATGTCCCTACTCGAACAAACACCCGGTGTATTGGTCGCCTTACGCGGAGAGATGACGCCTAAATTCCTGGCCACCCGCTCGGCCGAGGGCATCCCCAACGTCGTCCCGTGTATATCCCTGTTGCCGACCGAAGATCAAGAGGATACGGTCTTTTTTGGAAATTTCTTGTTGCGCAAGAGCATCAAAAATCTCCAGGAGGACCGGCGCGTCAGCATCCTGGTGGTCACACCAGAACTTCATGGGTGGATTCTCAAGGGAGACTTTATTGAGTTTCAGCCTACCGGACCTTATGTGGACCAACAAAAGAGCAGCCCCCTTTTGCGTTATAACGCCTACACAGGCGTTCGTAATGCCGGGGTCATCCGATTGCGCTCACTGGAAGGAACCTTTGCCATCTCCAAACTCCAGGTGCTCAAGGATTATTGGCTGGCCCGGCTGGCAGCTATGAGGCAGGGAAATGAACAGAAGACATTATCGGGCAATAGCGTGATCATACCCTTAGCTGTAAGACTTGAATTTGCCAGGATGGCGGCCGTCAAAGTCCTGGCCTGGGTCGGACCGGACGGATATCCAAAGGTTATCCCATCCCTGTCGTTGCAGCCTGCGGGTCAAAAGAAACTGGTATATTGGAAAAAGGCGGGGTTCCCCTCTCCTGCGGCCCATGCCTTGGTCGCCGCCAACATCCTCACCTTTGAGGCCATTTCCTATCAGACCAAAGGGCGCTGGTCGGAATCCGATCGTTCGGGGGTTATCCAGGTTGAAGAAATTTATGCCGGCGGGCCGCCTTATCCGGGAGGGCGAATAGTCTGATGGTGAATATGGCCGTCATCGGTTCCCAGACGATCCGGATCGTGGAGGATCAAGGAAGTACGGCAGTGGAGGATTTCATCCGCAGCTTGCGCTGGAGAGTTTATTTGGGAGTCGGACTGTTTGCCTTGTATCCTGTTTTTCAACTCTTCAATCAACTCATTGATAAAAAGTGTAACCCCGGATGGCCGGTCGCTTCCAGTTGGGTTTAACCCTTTTCCTTAACCGCTTCAGCAGGTCAGTTATATATTTTTTACTTGACTCTATTCTTTCCCCCATTTTACACTCCTTCCGATCAAAAAGTTTTTTCCATATTGTTTATTATTTTGATCCCCTTTGAGGGTCTCAGGTGTTTTTGACGCCTGATTCTATTATCCCGGTATCAAGTTACGGGAGAAAAAATAACCAACGATGATTTCAAGGAGCGAAAGATGTCTGAAAAAGTTTTGTTAATGGAGAGACAGGGCAAAGTGGCCATAGTGACCCTCAACAGACCGGCCACTTTAAACGCCTTAAATACTGAAATCCAGGACGCCATCATAGCGGCCTGTCAAGAACTACGCAATGACGACAACGTCTGGGCGGTTATTATGACCGGCGCCGGACGGGCTTTCTCGTCCGGAGCGGATGTGAGTGTGCTGCATAAAGAGGGCGGTGAATTGCCGCCAAGGCAGGAGCGGCTTGATGTGTACGGTTGGGTAGGAAGATTGTCGACGGCCATTTACAAGACCTTGGATAAACCGGTCATTGCCGCTATAAACGGGGTGACCGCCGGTGCCGGCATGTCGGTGGCCCTGGCTTGTGATATGCGTATCGGTTCGGAAAAAACGAGGTTTAAGGTGGTTTTCCCGGAGCGGAGTCTGAGTCCCGACACCGGCATGTCTTATTATCTTCCCCGTATTGTGGGTTACAGCCGGGCCTGTGATTTGATCTTCACCAGCCGCTATGTTGAGGCTGAAGAAGCTTATCGTATCGGTCTACTCGACCGTCTGGTTTCATCCGAGAATCTGATGGATGAGGCCTTGAAGGTGGCCGATCAAATCGTATCCTTACCGCCCATGGCTACACAAGCGGCCAGGCGGGTCCTTCAACAGAGCATGGAACTGGGCTTTGATGAACAATTAAGGAACGAATACTATCATCTTATCATTTCCCGCCGCGCGCCTCACGATATGAAGGAACAGAGGGATTCTTTTTTGGAAAAGCGGCCGCCAAAATTTACGGGAGAGTAAGGAACTGGATGGGATTAAAGAATATAAACCCGGGTTAAGAGTTACGGGTTTAGAAACCGAAAATCTTTCTCGAAAAACCCGTAACACAAAATATCGTTAGAGAGAAATTCTCAGACATAAATTTGATCATTACAAAGGAGGCAATAATGACCGCCATGACCTACAAGAAAATCTTTGAACCGTTTCAGATAGGGACAATGAAACTGAAAAATCGTATTGTCCTGCCTCCCATGGGGACCGGCTATTCTGAAGAGAGAAAAATCGGCTCCCGCATTATCGATTATTATGAAGCGCGGGCTCGGGGGGGAACAGGACTGATCATCACCGAAGGGATAGCCCCAGGGGTAAAAAGTCAAGGGCCTCATCAGCTTTCCTTGGGGGACGACCAGGACCTTTCGGGCTGGCGGAAATTGGTAGAAGCCGTTCATCGACATGGGGCCAAGATAGCCGTGCAATTGCACCATGCCGGATATGAGCAAAGAGACGGCGCCTTTGTTCAAGTGGCCCCCTCGGCCATCAAGGTCCCAGGCAGGATGATCGGGGTTATGGGGCAGTTGCCCCATGAATTGACCGTCAATGAAATCGGAGAAATCGTTCGCTGGCATGCCGATGCAACCAGACGGGCCAAGGAAGTGGGGATCGATGCCGTTGAAATACACAGTGCACACCAGTACCTGGTTTCCTCATTCCTGTCTTCGGCTTCCAATAAACGCCAGGACCAATACGGGGAGAGTTTGGAAAACAAGACCAGATTTCTGGTCGAGATCATTGAAGCGATGAGAACCGCCGTGGGACCGGATTACCCCATTTGGCCGCGAATTAATGTTTGCGAATACGGAGTCGAGGAGGGCATCACCATAGAAGAAACCCGGAAGGTGGTACCCCTGGCAGTCAAAGCCGGGGCCGACGCCATTCACGCCTCGGCCTATGCCGCTTTTTCTTTCATTACCAAAGCCCCTTTGCCGGATACACCGGCCTTCCTGGTGCCTTTGGCTGAAGAGGTCAAGAAGGTCACCGATGTCCCGGTGATCGCCGTAGGCCGCCTTGATTTGGAGACGGGCGAGAAGGCCCTGCTGGAAGGCAAGGCCGATCTGATCGCCATTGGCAGACGCCTCACCGCCGATCCCGACCTTCCCAATAAAGTGGCTGAAGGCAGAGCTGATGAAATCATACCCTGCATCGGATGTTTTGAATGTATTGAGCGCCTGGGGCGCAGGGATGAAGGGGTTATCTGCACGATCAATCCGGCCACGGGGAAAGAAGGTGAACACAGGATTCAACCCGCGGGCAAGGTGAAAAAAGTATTGGTTGTTGGCAGTGGCCCGGCGGGCATGGAGGCCGCCCGGGTAGCGGCCATGAGAGGCCACCGTGTTACCCTGTTTGAGGAAGATGAAAAACTTGGCGGGCAATTAAATATCGCCTCCCTACCGCCCAATAAGGCGGATATTTTACCCTGGATGAATTATCTGATAAGCCAGTTAAAAAAGACCGGAGTAGAAATCAAACTGAATACAAAAGTGACTCCGGATTTTATTATAAAGAACAAGCCGGATGTGGTGATTCTTGCCCTGGGCGGTGTTCCTCTGAACCCCGATATTCCCGGTATAAACAGAACGAATGTGGTTACGGCTCAAGATGCCCTCTCCGGTAAAGTGGCTACTGGGCAGAATGTGGTCATCATAGGCGGCGGGCTGGTCGGATGTGAAACAGGCCACTACCTGGCGGAAAAGGGGAAAAAAGTAGTCATCGTTGAAATGTTGAAGAGGATGGCCGTCGAAATGGGTCCGATGGTCAGGCGTCGTCTCATGGACGGTCTTAAGCATTATCAGGTGGCCATGCTGACCGAAGCGAAATGCGAGGAAATATCGGAAAGCGGTGTAACCGTAACCACTCCTGATGGGGGGAAGAAAACTTTGCCGGCGGATACCGTTATATTGGCCGCCGGATATGATAAAAACGATAACTTGTTTAAGACGCTCGAAGGCCGCGTGCCGGAGATCCACTGCGTCGGCGACGCCTCCCAGCCCCAAGGAATCATGGAAGCCGTCCGCGACGGTTACCTGGCTGCTTTGGCACTCTAAGCAGTAAAGAAAAAATTCCTGTTTCTCATATTCATTGAGGAACAGGGATTTTTTTTGAGTGATTAGGTTGCGATAAAAAGATGCCCTGAACGTCTATTCTGGCTTATCTTGGGATGTAACGAAATAATAATCAGGCTGCTATTCTTTCAAGATTGTCAATATCTATATTTTGTTTCGCTTTCCATAAATCATATTGAAGCTGAAGTCTCAGCCATCCTTCTGGAGTACGACCGAAAACCTTTGAAAGCCTCAAGGCCATTTCAGGACTAACTCCCGACTTACCATTCAAAAGCATTGAAAATGTTTTTCTCGTAACGCCTAGAGATTCCGCTGCTTTGGTAACGGTTAAACCGAGCGGTTCTACACAAATTTCCTTAATTATTTCTCCCGGATGAGGTGGATTATGCATACCCATAACAAACTCCTTTAATGATAATCTTCATAATTTAACTTCTAAAACGTCACCATTTTTTATTTTAAAGATCACCCTCCAATTTCCACTAAATATCAATTAATTTAATTCGTCAGCGCCCCCGATTAAGGCATGTCATTATTGATTTGACCCTCTTACCAATAAAATAAATATGGGAAGTGTGGGTCTGTTGAAAAACCCCGTTAAAAATTACGCTGTGATATACAAACTCCTTAGTGAAAAAGGATATTTTTCCCCAGAGGTTATTAAAGCTTTAAAAATATTTTTCACCACACCGTTC
>JBEKPQ010000016.1:0-44647 GCA_049520575.1 Thermodesulfobacteriota bacterium
CAATCGCTGCGTTGCGTTCACAGACCTTCATCGAGTAATCCCACTTCTTTCCCCAATAGTCTATTCCGAGGACGTGTGCCCTACCGTACTTCTGAGCCAGCTTGATGGCCAGGGCACCGTTCCCGCACCCTATGTCCAAGGCTCTGCCTTCTCCATTCCAGTCCAAATGCTCTAATACGAGCCGCCAAACGGATTCTTGCACATTTCCTGCTTTAGGAGAAAGCTTGAAGCGAACATACGATAGAAAGGCAGCGCCCAGCAAGAAGAATGCAGCCGGAATCAACAGGAAAGACCACATGAGGCTCGATGCCAGGAACAGGAGCGCTATTGCCAGGGGAACATAAATCATTAGTTTTGGAGTCCAATTGCCATAGTCTGGATTCTCTCTGATCTGTCCGTTCATATGCTCCAGCCTTTCATGTTTGCGTGTTGCAGCCCAACAATTAATAATATACGAAGTTCTTTTTCCCCGATTTTTTGCCCGATATTATAACACCTTATCCCATTGGGTTACAGGTAACATTTCCATAATATTAAATAAGTATCCATTCACACGATCTCGTATTTTATATTAATATGGATTAAAAATGATCTTCGTATGATAGGGATAAATCGTCAAATATCATCACAAAAGGGATTCTTCCGGAGTTTCAAAAATTTTTTTTAACCAAGAAACTTGTGCCGGAAAATAGAAATAACGGGGAGATGAGCGAAATTAGGTCGAGCTGGCGTGCTTGTATGCCAAGGCCGCCGGGATTTGCGCTCGAACGAGATTTGTTCGAACGGGCGAATCAGCGCGCGTTCGGACACATAAAGCTCACCGGGAAGCCCGATTTCCGGGCGATCCGGGGGAGCGTTTGGTTAGACGTGAACTTTTCTGCGCAATTTCGATAAGCGAAAGAAGAGCTTTGTTCACAGCGTCCTCATTTGGGAATGCCTGAGCAACTTCCGGTTTAAGAACGACGATATTCGATGATTCTTGCAAGCGTTTTGTGTACTTTCCCCGTACCAGACCTCCAGGAAAGTCAGGACGTTTATATTCCGCCCGTAATTCATCTTTGCCAGGGTTTTTATCCTTCTTCATAGAGTTCTCGTTCTCCTTTGCTCGCCTTGCGAGCACTTATGATTCGAATTGTTTCTTTTTCCTCGGTGTGAGATACCACCAAGAGTCTGCCCCTTTCTGAAACACCAAAGGAAATGTATCGGTTCTCCGTTATTGAGTGATCAGGATCAGCACCCGTTGCGGCCATAGGGTCACTCAGAACCGTTGCTGCCTCCTCAAACGAGACCCCATGTTTCCTAAGATTTGATTTTGCCTTCTTTGGATCCCATTCGATGTTCATGATTTATTTTTGATCATGTATCGGACAATTAATATACGAGGTTCGTTTTTTATATTTTTTGTTTAATATTATAACATCCCATCATTTTTAATAAAAGCTAAAAGTTACACAAAAACGAATAAGTATCCATTCAGACGATTTCGTAAAAAAAAGGCCCCTTTTTCTCCTTGACCTTGTTTTTTTTATCCTATACTCTTATCACCAAAAACAATTTCCTGTCAAAGGACCCCGCTGGACATCGACTTCGGCCGTAGTGAGGATTATTGTTATTTCCTGGAACTGCTTCGCGACGACGAAATCATCGATGTCTTCACGTACCATCCCCCTTTTCTCTGGAAATACCTGGAACGCGATCGGGTTGAATAACTTCAGCCGGCAGGCCGTCAAGGTCCAAGAGTTATTGGCCTGCCCATAATGATGAACGTGAGCGGGAAGGAAGCATGGAGGAGGTTTGATTAATGAGTAAAACGTTTGAGCATCCCTTAGAAACCCTATTCTACCCCAAAAACATCGCCGTAGTCGGCGCCTCGCCCAGAGGCGGGCTGGCTGGCGGCCGATGGGGCGGCAACACTTACATCGAAGGTTCCATCAAGTTGCATTTCAAAGGAAAAATATTCCCGATCCATCCCACCGCTAAAAGCATCCTCGGATTTACGGTCTATAAAAGCGTTCGTGACATCCCGGACGAGGTCGACCTGGTCATCTTCAGCGTCCCCTTTAAAGTTGTGCTCGAGGTCATGGCTGATTGTGCGGCCAAGGGCGTGAAATACGTTCATCTCTTTACCGCCGGCTTCAGCGAAACCGGCCGCGAGGATTTGGCCCGGCTTGAAAAAGACATGATCCAGATGGCCCGCCAAGCCGGTATCCGGGTCATCGGCCCGAACTGCATGGGCATATACTGTCCGGAGGGCGGTCTGGCCTGGACCAACGAATTCCCGGACACGCCCGGACCGGTCGGCCTTGTCTCCCAAAGCGGTCAATTGGCCGGGATGTTCATCTCCATGGCCGAGGGGAAAGGTGTGCGTTTCAGCAAGGTCGTCAGTTACGGCAATGCCGGCGATTTGCAAAACCACGAGTTCCTCGAATACCTGGCCCAGGACGACCAGACCAAATACATCGCCACCTATGTGGAGGGGCTGAAGGACGGACGGGCCTTCTTCGAACAGGCCAAAAAGATTTCGCCGATAAAACCGATCGTCGTCTTTAAAGGCGGCCTGACCGAGGGCGGATCTCGAGCCACTCAGTCCCACACCGCCTCCCTGGCCGGATCCCCGCAACTCTGGAAGGCCGTGTGCCGGCAGGCCGGTCTTATCTCCGTTCATTCCCTTGAAGACATGGCCGTCACCCTGACCGCCCTGATGCGGCTCCCTCTCCCGCGCGGGAGGAATGTGGCCGTCCTAGGCGGGGCCGGCGGCGGCTCGGTCACCATGACCGACATGGCCGAAGAGGCTGGCCTTCGCGTGCCGCACCTGACCGATAAAACCATCAAGGCCATCGAGGAGTTCGTACCCATCCAGGGCAGCAGCGCCAAAAACCCGCTGGACATCATGGGCGCCTTCTTCGGTCAGGGGTACGGAAATCTCCAGTTACTCATGGATTTGCTTCGGGACGATCCGAACATCGACGCCCTTATCTTCAATCAGCCGGTGGACCTCATCTCCCGTGTGATTGGGCTTTCCACGATTTACCTCCTCCCTCAATTGGTCAAGGATTCCATGAAACGGTTGAGAAAACCGATCTATGTGGTGCTGGACAAGGGCCGCGGGGGCATTGAAGGTGAAATCCTCAGGCAGGAATTGGAAGACCGGTACACGGACGCCGGGTTCGCCACCTTTTCCACCTTCCCCCAGGCGGCCGGTGTACTGGCTGAGCTGGACCAATACCGACAGTATCTGGAGAGAGCCAGACCCGGGGGACGAGGAGCTAAAGGACGGCCTTCAGCCTTTCTTTGAATGCATCCGGAAGAGGGGAAAAGGATAGTTAAGACACCCAAGGGCTTAACTTTGGGGTAGTCGTCTTTAATTATTTATGAAAGTCAGGATTTGGCTACAAAGACATTGTCAAGTGTGATGATGACTCCTTTTTTCAAAAATTAGAATAATCCTGACGAGTTCGGGAGAAAAATGGCGGGGTTGTAATTTTACATTGACAACTCTAAGTCAATCATTTTAAATGACCGCTACCTGTTAAATGAAAAAAGCACTCATAATATACTATTCACAGACCGGTCAGCTAAAAAAGATCGTGGATTCTGTCACAAGTCCGCTGAGGGAGGATTTTGAGCTGATATTCGAAGAGGTTAAACCCGTTCCTCCCTATCCCTTTCCCTGGCGAGGGTTGCAATTCTTCCAGGCTTTTCCGGAATCCGTTCAGCAGAGACCCTGTGATTTAGAACCGTTCTTATTTAATCCGGATCAGGATTTCGATTTGGTCATTCTGGCTTATCAGGTCTGGTATCTGTCTCCCTCCATCCCATTTGCCGCCTTTCTTCAGTCTCCCGCGGCCGGAAAAGTCCTGAAAGGCAAACCGGTCATCACCGTTCTGGGCGTCCGGAATATGTGGATCATGGCCCAGGAAAGCGTGAAAAGACAAATCCGGGATCTGGGGGGCACATTGATCGGTAATATTGTGCTGGTCGACCCTCATCCGAATCTTGTGAGCATAGTGACGATGGTACTCTGGATGTCAAAAGGCGTGTCGAAAGAAAAAGGATTGATCAGCAATCTTTTCCCTCCAGCCGGTGTGCCTGAACAAAGTATTCGGGAGGCTGCGAAATTTGGCGAAGTAATCCGGGAAGCATTTCGTCTTGGACAAACAAAAAAACTCCAGGATCACCTTCTGGAAAAGGGAGCCGTTAATGTCAACCCCATTCTGATGAGTGTTGAGAAGAGGGGACGGATGATGTTCGAGTTCTGGTCGAAATACGTGCTGAAAAAGGGAGGCCCTTGGGATCCTGCCCGGGAATTTCGGTTGAAACTCTTCAAATATTATCTGTTTTCCGGAGCATTTCTCCTTCCTCCCTTTATCTCCTTAGTTTCCTGGTTCACCCAGAAGATCTTTTATAAAAAGACAAAGAGGCTCCAGGATTATTATTCACATGTGGAATAATTTTGAATCAAACCATACTTGACAGAACCGAAAGGATTATTTAACTATGCCAAACGAAGTTTATATAACCCGTTTAGCGAAATTTATGCCCAACCGGCCGGTGACGAACGACGACATGGAAAAATATTTGGGCCTGGTTAATGGGAGACCTTCAAAAGCCAAAGCGATTGTTCTCCGTAATAATCAGATCAAGACCCGCTATTATGCCTTGGACGAGAACGGCTGTTTAACCCATACCAATGCCCAAATGACCGCTGAGGCCGTCCGGGGCTTGTTCGATGACCGCTTCACGGTTGATGACATCAAACTTCTGTCTTGCGGTACCAGTTCCCAAGACCAGTTGATGCCGTCCCATGCCTCTATGGTTCACGGGGAATTAGGCGGAAAACCCATTGAGATTAATTCACCCACCGGTGCTTGTATCTGTGGTATGCAGGCCATGAAATATGCCTACCTAGCTGTCCTATCTGGAGAGAAGGACAATGCCGTTTGCACCGGATCGGAATTGATGTCCACCTATATGCGGGCCCGCAATTTTGAAAAAGAGACGGAGAAGCTCGCCTTGCTTGAACAGCAACCGATCGTGGCCTTTGAAAAGGACTTCTTGCGCTGGATGCTTTCTGATGGAGCCGGTGCCGCTCTGTTACAGAATAAACCCAACCAGAAGGGCCTTTCCCTCAGGATCGATTGGATTGAAATAGCTTCTTTTGCCAATCAGTTCGAAACCTGCATGTATGCCGGTGGTGAAAAACTTGGAAACGGGGAGATCAAGGGCTGGCGGGAATTCGAAGCCAATGAACTGCTGGAGCGTTCAATACTCTCGGTAAGGCAGGATATTAAAATGCTAGACACATACGGCGTCCGCCAAAACAACCTATTCCTGAAGGGTATTGTTAAAAAGCGTGATTTAGATTTAGATAAGATTTCATTCTTTTTACCACACTTATCCTCCGAATATTTCCGGTCCCGTTTGGATGCCGGCAGCCGAGATCAGGGGGTATACATTCCGCAGGAAAAATGGTTCACTAACCTTACCCGTTTGGGTAATATTGGATCGGCCGCGGTATATTGCATGCTGGAGGAGCTTTTACATTCGGATAAACTGAAAAAAGGACAGAAAATCCTTACCTTGGTTCCCGAGAGTGCCCGGTTTTCCTATGCATACACCCTACTTACTGCCATATGATTTATTAGCGCAGTTTTGCTCCCCTTTTGCCCTGGCATTAAAATTAAAAAAAAGGGGAGAAATCTCTTAAAAAACACCCCATGAAAAAGCATGAAGTACCCCAGGATGATGATGGTTTAATGGAAGGCAGGCAGATGGACCTGAGTTATGCCTTGGATGAAAATGGGAACTATGTAACGGTCCCGAGCTGCGGTTGGGCTCCTAAAAATGCGGCCTTATTGCAGGCCTGGGATGTAATCCATGAAAAGATGAAAGAAACCAGGCAGCAGATCTTGCAGGGTAAGCTCAGCCCGATTGCCTACTACATGGAAAAAAATATCATGGACGAGAAGCTTCTAGCCACTTATATCGGCCTGCCCAAATGGAAGGTCCGAAGACATCTCAAGCCTGTAGGTTTTAAGAAAATGGATGAAAGGACCTTGCGCCGTTATGCCGACATCTTTGGTATCCCGGTCGAGTCTTTAACGGATTTCATGAGAACTGCTGAAGAGAAATGAACTCCAAGGATATTCAAATAAATTTTGATCATCGCCCGGCGGCTCATTGCGAGACCGGCGTTACCTCAAATCTTCTGAGGTTCTACAATATTAATCTGAGCGAAGCCATGATTCTCGGGATCGGATCAGGGCTATATTTCGGCTTTCTACCCTTTATAAAGGTGAATGGTATTCCACTGATCACCTTTCGGCCTTGGATGGGAACGATTTTCAGTAAGGTCAATCACCGCCTAGGGGTCCGCTTTCAACGGAGTGAATTTAAAACTCCCAGGCAGTCCATGGAGGCCTTGGATAAAAACCTGGAGCAAGGCATCCCTACCGGTTGCAAGGTCGGGGTATTCCATCTGACCTATTTCCCTAAAGCCTTCCGATTTCATTTCAATGCCCACAATATCATAGTCATCGGAAGGGAAAACGGAGAATACCTGATCAGTGACCCGATCATGGAGAATATCCAGAGACTAAGTTATGATGATCTAATGCGGGTCCGCTTTGCCAAAGGGGTTTTCGCGCCCAAAGGACACATGTATTTCATGACGAAAATCCCTTCGTCCTTTGATCTGAAAAAAGCCATTGTCCTCGCCATCCGGAAGACCAGCGATGTTATGCTCCGAACCCCTGTCCCATTAATCGGGGCCAAAGGAATCCGGTTTCTGGCGCGCCGGATGCGGAAATGGCCTGAAAAATTGGGACCGGAGAAGGCCTCCCTCTACCTTGGACAGATTGTTCGCATGCTGGAAGAGATCGGTACGGGTGGGGCCGGATTTCGTTTTATCTATGCCGCCTTTCTGCAGGAGGCCGCCAAGGAATTAAACCAGCCCTGGTTGAATAACAGGTCAAGAGAAATGACGGAAGATGGTGACCGGTGGCGTGAATTCGCCGTCATTGCCGTACGTATTTTCAAGAACCGGGCCGGGATAGACGATTCCTACAGAACTGCAGCCGATGTCCTTATGGATATCGCCGATCGGGAGGAACATCTATTCCAAAAACTGAGGGGAATAACGCTGGATTGATGCTGGGGAAAATGGTTATAACAATCGAAAACCTTCTTTGCTGACAGAGTCAGGAAAAGCCTTGCATTTGTGTAGATTTCAAACTGTCGTTGCTAATTCAAACACACCCCACCGAGTGAATGGTCATAGGTGTAAGCCGCAAGAAGAATTATCTAGACACTGTCCGTCAACCCAAATGCTGGTCAGGACAAATTATTCAACACCCGTCAGATAGAATGAGAGTGAGGGCGTCATTTATAATGAAAATCGCCCGTATTTCCCATTTGCTTCACGCCAACAAGAAATACGAGCGCCTAAAAGACAGACTTATTATTTGAGCTAACTCTCCTGTTGAATGGCGCTCAACTGCCAGGTGCCCCTGCCCCCCACCGGCCGCATAAAAGTCCAGAACTCCCTGAATTTGACCGGTTCGGTCTTGCTGCCGGAGATCACGGCCCCGGTGGTTTTATCCACGGTATAGTCCAATAGATTGGCGTAGAAGAGAATAGTGATAAAATCGTTGCCCTCCTCCTGCCAGGCCTCGGTAATATCCACGGATCGTACGGCGATGTTCTCCAGGCGGTTGATGCGATTGCCGGTCCTCTGTTCTTCCAGGTCCTGGTTAAAAATCCCTTTCATTTGATCGGTAAGAAAAGGATTGACCGGACTCAAATCCTGATTCCCCCAGGCGGCCTGAATCTTAAAAAACAAATCCTGGACCCCATCCTTGAAAACCAGGGGATCAAAAGTCTGATCCATGGATTGAATATGGGCAATTCCGGCTTCTACATCCTGATCCGGACCCTGTGTCGATTGGGAATAGGTCTCGGCTTGTTGAAAGGAGGGAGGAGAATAATCGTCTACCTGGTTTTGGTTAAATGCGTTTCTTTTTCTGTTCCGGATAACACGAAAAAGAATAAAAATCATAGCAACAATTAAAATAATTTCCAGAAAATCAATACCAGAGCCGCCTAATCCCCCACCGGCCCCCCAACCTGCTCTGTGGCCCAGACCGCCAAACAACATGCTGCCCAAGAAGCCGCCAGCAATGCCGCCAGCCAGACCCCGTAAGAAAGGGCTTCCTGTCGGGGTAGTTGGATTAGGTATGTATCCTGGGGAGGACGGTGCACTCCTTTGATACTGGGAAGTCCCTGGCGATGGGGTCCTGGGTGCCGAATAAGTACGGCTGCCACGGAATCCCCCGGAACGGCCTCCCCCCGCCCTGGCCCAGCCCTCGTTGGAGATCAAGGCCAAGGTAAAGATTAGGATGATACCGGTCCCTAACAATTTGACAATGGATTTATTTTTTGTCATGGACTACCTCGTTATCTAAATCGATTTTTTATAATGATAACCGATTATAATAAAAACGGCAATGCTAAGCAATTTTTTTCAATTCGATCCATCGGAGATGAAGGGCTGTTTCAGTCCCATCGAGATGCTGGATACTGGATTAAACTGCCGATACTGGATCCTTGATCCTTGATATTGGATGTTGGTAAAATACTATTTCTTAGCTTAGTAGAGTGCATCATCCAGCATCCAGTATCATTTTTTGATTTTATCCAGTATCGCTCTCTAAGAACTGTTGATCCAGAGATGATAAAAAGATAGTGGTAAATTCGCAGATTGCAAAGTCTAAGTGACTAAATAATTTCTATGTTCAGTTTTGTGACTCCTTTTCTGACGAAGCCGAGTTGTTTGGGCAGGGCATAGGAAGTATCCACATCCCGGCCTCTGACATAAGGACCACGGTCATTGACCACTCCTTCGGCCGTCTTCCTATTTTCAGGATTGACCAGCCGGACTTTGGTCCCAAAGGGCAGGGTCCTATGTGCCAGGGTGTTTTTATACATATTGAATCGTTGCCCGCTGGCCGTAATCTTATTGTGGTGTTCCGCTCCATACCAACTGGCGACCACCTCCTCGTTCTCCAGGGTCGGAACCGCTTTGGGCGGAGAGGGGTAACTTAGTAATTTTTGTCCTGGCCGAATCAGATTTGGATCGGAAATGCCGTTCTCTTTAGCGATCTGATAAGGGTCTCTATTATTCATCTTTTTCCCGATTTTCCACAGGAAATCTCAAGTTTTAACAATATATTCAATATGTTAATTACTAATCGGCTCCGACTGAGACTAATGGGTTTCCATGCTGGCCTTGACCAGTTCTGAAAAATTTTCATTGGATGACCTCTGTTTGGATGCCTTCTTCATGGAAGGTTCAATTTTGAGGTCCTGAATTTCAATCTTATTCCCGGTGGGTTGTATTTCCATGGGTTTTTTGACTCTTTCTTCGGTTTTGGGTCAAGAATTTGGCTCCTAACCTCCTATGCTTGATGATGGCCTCGAGATGATCTTTGATTTTAACAGAATTTTGAATAGTTTTCATAAACCTGTCCATCGCCTGGGCTCTATTAATGAAAATATCAGTATAATTTACTGCAAAAATAATGTCTTTTTTTAAGGTGAATCGATAGTATTAGACTTCGGTTTCAAAAGAAAAAAGAGAAACAGCAGGGCTGCCAGCCAGGCGGTAATCGAGCCGTAAAGGAAAGTTGCTTGGGGGCCGAGGCGATCCCACAAAATGCCTCCAATCAAACTGGCCGGAAGAACTGCCAGACCAACCAGCGTGTTGTATAAGCCAAAGCCGGTAGCTTTGAACTCAGAAGGAACCAGTGTGGCTAAAAAGGCCCTCTGCACCCCTTCGGTCATGGCCATAAAGATTCCATAAGAAATAAAAAGCAACCATATATGGACGGGTTGGCTCGCCCTGGCAAAACCCAGATAGATGAATCCAAAAAGTAGGAAAGCCAGAAAGATAATCAGCTTAGGCCCAACACGGTCGGAAAGGATACCGGCCGGCAAAGCGCCCAGGCTATAGACGACATTAAAAACCAGATAAACAAGGGGGATGATCGTTACCGGGATGCCTACATTTTCGGCCCGCAGGATCAGGAAGACATCACTCGAATTGCCTATTGAAAAAAGGATGACGACCAGAATAAAAAATTTATAGGATCGGTCAAAACTGCTCCAACCCAGTTTAGGCTTCTCGACTTGATCGATGGGGCAGGCATGGGTTTCCCGGATAAAGAAAATAATGGTCAGGACGGCGAGAATCCCGGGGATCATGGAAAGCCAAAAGACCAAGCGATATTGCCCATGATAGTAAGCCAGCAGACCAAAGGCCACGGCAGGCCCGACAACGGCCCCCAGCGTATCCATACCTCGCTGAAAACCAAAGGATCGTCCCAGGTTTGGTGCTTCGCAGGACTCGGCAATTAGGGCATCTCTCGGGGCATTGCGGATTCCCTTACCGAACCGATCTATAAAGCGGGAGGCTAAGACCTGCCCCCAGTTGGGGGCCGTAGCTATGAAAGGACGGCTCAGGGTTGAAATCCCATATCCAACAGCCATAAGCCATTTGCGATGGCCCAGATGGTCCGAAAGCCAGCCGGAAAAAACCTTCAGCAGACTGGCCGTGCTCTCGGCAATCCCTTCAATCAAACCGATGACCGATTTTTGAACCCCGAGTACGGAAGACAGAAACAAGGGGACCAGGGGATAGACCATCTCCGAACTGAAATCCATGAAAAAACTGACCACCCCCGAAAAAAAAATGTTACGATGGAGTCCACAGATTTTATTGGAAGAATTTTGCCGCATTTTTTCCTTAATGCTCATAGGTACTGGATAGACCATCTGCTAATTCTTTGAAAATATCAAAACAAACTATTTAACAGGCCGCGGAAAAACACTTTAGTACAGGTTGCTCAAAAAGGTCCTGCCGGCCTCCGGCCGATCGGCTATGCCGATCTTTTGGAGAGACTCCCGGAGGGAGTCGGACAGGAGGCCTTTTATATAGGTCGGCAAAGCCGACCGGCTACAAGGCGCCCGAAACCGGGAACCTGCCCCGAAGGGGTGGGACTGAGCGTTGCCCCTCACGCGAAGAAATTTCGAGGAATGAGGCGTAGATAGAAGTGCGTCGCAATGACGAGGAATGATGGCAATCCCGCCGTTGGCGGGATTGATGGGCCTTTTTGTTCGCCCCACATCTCGGCTCACTCCCACTCCTTCGGAGCGGTGCCCGGTTTCAGCAACCTGTTAATTATTTTGAAACCCCTATTGTTTTTATGGAAAAAGTTTTTAGCCAAACACCGAACCCTTGACCTTGAACGGTTTTCACTGGAAATTCAGAAAGAGCCAGTACAAACTATCCATGGCGGCGCCTCACTTTAGAAGAATTCGGAATCGAAGTTTCCAATCCTCCCCAATCTCCTGTTTGCGTTTTTTTTATAAATAAGATAATAATAATACATACTATCCTTAATCAAGAAAAACAACCGATTCTCCTTGACGGACAATTTTCAACTCAGGATTCCTGTTTCTATGATAATGCCGTCAAGCTGAAAACTCAGAGCATTTTTTTGGGCATTTTTTATTCTTTGGGGAGGGCATTGACATGCATTTTTATGCAACAAAATTTTTTCATGGCTTCCTTTTCTGTCTTGTTTTAATCTCCTTTTGCTTATTGCCTGGCCATTCCGCGGCCGAAAAAAGGCCGGTTAAACTTGGATTTGTAGCTGATGTGACCGGTTCTGGTTTCTTGATCGCTTTGTCGCAGAAAGAGGCCCTGGAAGTGGGCATTGAAGAGATCAATTCCACCGGGGGTCTTCTTGGCCGGAAAGTGGAGTTGATCATCCGCGATTCACAGTTGAAACCTGAACTGGGAGCGGCCCTGGCCCGGGATTTGATCCGAAAAGATAAAGTCGACTTTTTAATTGGCCCTACCAGCCCATCCGTAGCCCTGGCCGTTTCCCGGGTATGCAAAGAAAACAAAAAGTTGATCTTTTTTCACGCCGCCAACAATGAACGAATAACCACCGAACAAGGGCATCGGTATCTGTTTCAGGTTATTCCCAATACCTACATGGAAGGCCGAGCAGTGGCCGCTTTTCTTTCCAATAAGGTTTTTAATAAAATTGCCGTCATCGGACCGGATATTGAGTATGGGCATGCCCAGGCCGATGCCTTTAAAAAAACGCTGTCAGAAATCAATCCTTCGGCCCAGGTTATTAAAGAACTCTGGCCCAAATTAGGGGAACAAGACTATGGTCCCTATATTACCGCCTTGAAATCCAACAAACCGGAGGTGGTTTACTCCGTCCTGTGGAGCGGAGATCTGGCCGGGTTTATCCGACAAGGCAGGGTCATGAAGCTGTTCCAAAATGTGCGTTTAATCGGGTTGTTTGATTATGACCTCTTTAAGGGTTTAGGCGAAGACATGATTCCCAATCTTTATGGTTTTGACCGAGCCCCTTTTTATGCCTTGAACAATCCCCGAATGAAGGCTTTTGTGGCAAAATACAGAACAAGGACGGGGGAGTATCCTTCGTCCTATGCCGTTACCGTTTATGATGGACTGATGGCTTTAAAAATGGCGGTGGAAAAGGCCAAGTCTATTGAAACCGAAAAGGTTATCGATTCCATCGAAGGTCTGCAATGGGATTCTTTACGCGGCCCTCTTTTTATTCGGTCCTTTGATCATATGGCCAACTGCGGAACCTATTTTGGTGTTACCTATAAAAATCCGAAATATTCTTTCTATACCATGAAAAATGTTACCTATATACCAGGAGAGGAGGTCTGGCATTCGGTTGAAGAAATAAAGGCCCTTCGCAAATAGCAAAAGCTTCAAAGGAAAGGCCTGGAAGTTAAAAACCCTGGAATCCTCGAACCCTGCATTCGTATAAAGCCCTCAGACCCTCTCGCGGCGGACGCCACGAAACATGAAAATAAACCTAGGAACAAGAGATTAAGAGTTTTTATTCTGAATTCGGACTCCTGGATTCTGGATTCTTGGTTTTTGTTCTCGTGCTAAATATATTTTCCCCGGTGATTGATAAAATCCTTGTATATCTTGTAGTAGTCGGTGTCCTCATACCTGGTCTCTGTAATGGGAAGGGTATCAAAGCTGAAGATTTGGGCTCCGGGGTAAGAAAGCAAGATGGGGGAATGGGTTACAATAATAAATTGAGCCGGGCCTTTTTCACCGGTCTCTTTTAGAATTTTCAGCAACTCGATCTGTTTTTTCGGGGAAAGGGCATTTTCAGGCTCATCCAAAAAATACAAACCCTTTCTTCGGTAAGTGCTGTCGAAATATTGGATATGCCTTTGCCCATGGGAGCGGGACAAAAGAGAGTCTCCTCCAAAGTAATCAAAAAGTTTCGGACTGGGTTTGGCCCAGGCATCAATGCATTCGGCCAGATAACGGAATATTTCGGAATCAAAGTACGAGCCCGGAACGGCTTCTTCAGTCCATTCCACTTCGACATATTGATAAAAGGTTTCGGCGTAAGGATTTTGATAATAAACCCTTCGTTGGTAGCCCTCTTCATCCCGCCAGATATGGATGGCACATCTTTGGGCAACGCCTTTTAATAAGGTGGACTTGCCCGTCCCATTTTCTCCGATAAAAAAAGTCAGGGGCTGGGTTAAATACAATTCTTCGGTTTTTTGAAAAATTTCAAGATTAAACGGATAACAAGTGTTTGTCGGAAATCGTTCGCTGTGAATTTTTATCTTTCTTAAATGCATAATTTTCATCCTTAATCGATCACAATGACCGGGACTCAGGTTTAGGCGATCAGTTCTTTGGTATGATCTTCAACGCTTTCTTTTTCCAACCGCCTTAAGTCCTTCTTATTGATCCCTGTCCGCGAGATAGTTTTTGCCGGTCTTCAAAATGAATTTTCACTTCTTCCCGTTATCGTTTTTCCTCCTAAGGGTTCAAATGTTATCTTAGCGGGGAAAGGAAGTAAACCGGTAAAAAGACAAAACCTGACAACTTTTAAAAAAATCTGAACGAGAGATTTTCCAGATTAGGGTTTTCGCAGCCGGTCAGCCGTTTCCCTCAGCCGGTCTTCCTGTTTCAACCGGCTCAGTTGATCCGGTGATTCCTGAAATCCTTCCAGGGCATTGAAAAAACGGTCCAGGGGATCACCCTGGTAGGTAGGGACTAAAAAAAGATGTGTGTGGGGAATTCTTCTGCCCCGGGCATACATACAGACAAAATCCGGCTTGAAAGCTTGTTTGATTTTTCCGGCTACGACACGAGCGACTCTAAAAAGGCTCTCTGTTTCTTCTTCGGTAAGGTCATGCCACCAGGGTACATGTCTTCTGGGAACGAT
Source organism: Thermodesulfobacteriota bacterium (assembly GCA_049520575.1). Taxonomy (GTDB): domain Bacteria; phylum Desulfobacterota; class RBG-13-43-22; order RBG-13-43-22; family RBG-13-43-22; genus RBG-13-43-22. The sequence goes on from JBEKPQ010000016.1 coordinate 14,319, forward strand.
CAGACAGTGGCCCTGGGCCAAAGGATTGATATCCAGCAAACCCAGGGACAGCTCATCTTCATGGATAAGATGGGCTTCTCGCCGGCCCCGGGCAATTTCACAAAAGACACAGTTTTTTTCTTTGGACATATTTCTCCTTTACTCCAGTATTAAAAGAGAATTGGAACTAATGACTTTTTACGAGTATATTATATTTAAACGGTTAAACATAGATTTTTTCAAGATGGAAGACATAAGATCCAATGAGTTGTTTTCTAAGTTGCCTTTATTGTTCCTTTATACGTGCACTTTTACATTAAAACTAACAGGGTGCTTTTTTTCTTGACAATTGGTTTTGGAAAATTATAATTAAATTATAGCTAAATTATAGCTACACCATTTCCATTATAAGGGATCTCCTATGGCCATTAAAAGAAAAGAGAAAAACCTCGCCGAGCCTGTTACTTTGGGAGACGAGTATTTCAAATCTCCTAAGGCCAAATTTGAGGTTTTTGGAGAAGAGATGATTGAAAAGGAAGTCAAACAGAGCGGGAACAGCGGGCGCGTGTACTTGCCTCCTGAATGGGTAGGAAAACATGTCAAAATTATAAGGATCGACTGAAGATGGAAAACAAGACTTTGAAATCAATTAGAATTAGGAAGCTAATGGTAAAGGATCTGCTCCAAATTATCAGCATTCAGGAAGCCATTACCAAAGTCAAAATCAGTCCGAAGAAAAAAACCCTCCTGTGGAAACACATCCAGAAAGAGGGAAGTATTAGCCTAGTGGCCTTGAAGGAAGGGAAGATCCTGGGATATGTTATCAGTGAAATCATGACCGACAGCTTCGGCCTGGATCAAAGTGGATGGATCCAAAATTTGGGGGTTCACCCTAAGAGTATGGGACAGGGGATCGGCCAGACCCTGGCCACCGCCCTTTTTGAGGCCTTCAAAAAAAAGAAAATATTCGAGATATATACTGCGGTCCAATGGGATTCGGTGGATTTGCTTTCCTTTTTTAAATCCATCGGTTTTAATCGCAGCAATTTTATTAATTTGTATAAAAAATTGGACCAGAAAGAGTAATTTTTAATTCAGTATTGAAGGCTTACTAGCCCCTGAACTCAAAGCCTAGATTTTAATAGAAAGATTACTTCAGCATGTTAAGCCTATTCAACCTTCACCCGACGGGTGAAGGTTGTTTTGATTTAAGTGGCTGCAACCCAAGATTAATGAAATAGTAGGCCACGGATTCAGATAATCTAGAAGGGTTAATAAATGAGGTACGCAGAGACAGGGTTTAATTTAGAAATTGATCTAACCCGGGGTAGTATTGAGAGGGTAGAAACCGACCCAAGATTAACCAAACATCATCTTGGGGGTCTAGGTACTAACACCAAGCTTTTATGGGATAGGGTTCCCCCTGAGGTCAAACCATTTGATCCTGAGAATCTGCTGATATTCAGCACTGGTCTTTTATGTGGTACACCTGCTACTGGGGCTAATCGTACCATTGTTACTACCTATTCTCCTCAGACTTTGTTAATGGCCTATTCCATGATGGGAGGATTTTGGGCGCCGGAGTTGAAGTATGCCGGTTATGATAAAGTGGTCATTCGCGGCAATGCACCCGATCTGATTTATTTGTGGATACACAATGACCAAGTGAAAATACGTGATGCCTCTCATTTGAAGGGTAAAGGCGCGGTTGAAACTGCGGAACTTATTCAACAGGAGTTGAAGGAGCCGAAGGCCCAGGTGGCTGCTATCGGCCTGGCCGGTGAAAACAGAGTCTATATGGCTTCTATCGAGCAGGGCAGGTCCAGTGCCAGCCGACTGGGAATAGGCGCTGTTATGGGAGCAAAAGGGATAAAGGCGATTGCGGTTCGTGGAACAAAGGACATCAATATTGCCCGACCGGCTGAATTCATGGAGCTTTGCAACGAAGTGCTGAAATATATCAAAGCCCGAGAAGAAAAGCCAGTTCCGGGAGTAATGCCCATATTAGCCGGCCTTGGGTCACCGCAAGAGATGAAGCTCGTCGATGAGGAGTGGCACACCCAGAATTTCATGTGGGGAAATTCACGCACTCGGAAAAAAAATTTTTGGAACAAGGAAATCGAAGAGAAGTGGAGGGGGACTCAAGAAAGTGTGCGGAAGCGGTTGATAAGCTGCTATAACTGTCCGATGAAATGCGGGGCAATCATTTCCGCCCCAGGAATTTCGACCTACATGATGAAATGCTTCTCGAAACTTACCTATACCATGGCGGCTTATGCAGACCTGGATTTTGGTTTTAAAATCGCTCAGCGTGCTACGGAGTATGGAGTGGACGGATTCTCAACCCCGCAAGTTATGGCCTTCGCCCTTGAGCTTTATGAGGCCGGTATTTTGACTGACCAGGATATGTCTGGAATGCCGTCTGATAATGAGGGGAGATTTTATTGGTTACTGGATAGAATTGTTCGGCGGGAAGGGATAGGAGATGTATTGGCCAATGGCACTTATTGGGCAGCCCAACAGATCGGCAAGGGAGCAGAAGCCTATGCGCATAATAACATTAAGAAACATGAGCAGCTGCCTCTCAAGCTGGGAATGCTGAATCCCGTTTATTTCCTTATGTATGCGACCGGCGAAAAAATAAACATTACCCAAATTGAAGGGCAGTTCCCCCAGTCGCCCTTTCCTACGAAAGAGGAGAGAGAAGACTTTGTAAAGGATTGGATCCAGGTTCCTGATGAAAAGTTCAAGCAATATTTGCTGGACTGGGAACTGCGCGGTGAACGATCAAATCCCTATTACCCGACGGTTCAAATGTCCTGTGAAATTGTCGATTGGCAGGAGACGATGCACTACATTGATGACGCCCTCGGAATTTGCGCCGGTTTGTCGTCATTTCCCCTGAAGCCTCCCTATCATATACACAATTACCCGGCTTTAATCTCAACAGCAACCGGGATCGAAATGGACGAAGCCGGACTATGGCAAGCAGCCAAGAGGAACCGAACTTTACTTAGGGCCGTTAATGTAAGAAGGGGCATGAGAAGAGCTGATGAGAAGCCGCCCGAGGACCATTGGAAAAAAAGATTTCCCGAGCTTGAAAAGGAGCTCTTGGATTCGTATTACAAATTTAAGGGGTGGAATAATCAAGGTATTCCCACCAAGGAGACGTTGGACAAACTGGGCTTGGATTACGTGAGTGAAGACTTTTTACAGAGGGGGATCTTGACAGATCATGAAGGTACTCCTTCTAAAGAGACTTCAGTGGAAAAAGAGGAGAAATAGAGTGGAGGGTGTTAACCGTGCAGGGTGAGAAAAAAAAGAAAATAATTAAAACCATAAAAGTTGATGTTGATAAATGCAATGGTTGCCGGGCATGTGAGATGATCTGCTCCGCCTTTCACGCTACTCAAAAGTATAGCAGCAATAATCCGGCCAGGTCTCGTATCCGGGTGAATCATGACCCGTTAAAAGACATATATGTTCCTGTACACGCGGGTGAGTATGCTGCAGCCGAATGTATGGGCAGAGATCAATATGTGATTGACGGAAAGGCATACGAGGAGTGTGCCTTTTGCAGGGCTTCCTGCCCATCCAGGGATGTTTTCAAAGAACCCGATTCCGGTCTTCCTCTCAAATGCGATATGTGTGAAGATGATCCGCCGCAAGAAAAGCCCTTGTGTGTTCAATGGTGCATTAATGATGCCCTGACTTACGAAGAAAGGGAAGAGGAAATTGAAGAAGAAGAGAAGCAGGAGGATCTGGAAATAGGATTGGAATCACTGGCAAATACCTATGGATTAGACAAGATAATGGATACCGTTGTCCGAATGTCACTTTCAAAGAAGGGCTAATTAAAGGTATTTGAAATTGGGTTTCTTAAACCCGATCCTTCAAAATGTGAGACGGACTCAATATATTAAAAAGATTCTGGATACTGGATTAATTTAAATTAATTTCTGTATTGTTTTTATCCAGAATCCAGAAACCAGTATCCAGTATCGCTTCATTTGAAGCGATTGATCCCTAGTTATTAAAAACTTAAAGATAATTCTCAAAATCAGAGGATTAAGAAAGACCGTGGAAACCGTCGCTCCTTACAAAGAGATTATAGATGTCATAAAAGCGAAAGGTGGAGACGCCTTCAAATTATGCTATCAATGCGGATTATGCGATACGGTTTGTCCGTGGAATAGAGTTAGAACCTTTAGTATGCGCAGGATAATCCGAGAGGCAACGTTCGGTTTGACGGAGATAGAAAGTGAAGACCTATGGCGTTGTACGACCTGCGGAAGATGCCCGGACCTGTGCCCCAGGGACGTAAAACAAATAGAATCCGGGGTATCCTTGCGCCGGATTGCTACGGAGTACGGGATTTTTCCTCATTCTGTCCGTCCTGTTCGCACCGTGAGCGCAAGCCTCCTTGGCGAAGGTAATCCCTTTGGTGAAGAGCGTAAAAATAGGGCAAATTGGGCTGAAGGTCTTTCGGTAAAACCGTTCTCCGAGGGGATGGAAATTCTGTATTTCCCCGGCTGCTACTTAAGCTATGATCCAAGATTAAAAAAGGTCGCCAAAGCCACAGCCAACATCCTCAACCGGGCCGGGATCAATTTCGGGATACTGGGCGAAAAGGAGAATTGCTGTGGAGAAAGCATCCGCAAGACAGGCGATGAGAAATTATTCAAACGCTTAGCCAGGGAAAACATCAAAACGTTTATCGATCATGGGGTGAAGAAGATCCTGGTTTCTTCCCCTCATTGCTACCATACCTTCAAAAACGAGTATCCCGAATTTAGGGTGAACTTTGAGGTGATTCATATCTCCCAATATTTGTTTGAAATTATGAATGAGGGAAGGCTTGCGCTCACCAAGGAGTATGGAAAGAAAGTGACTTATCATGACCCATGTTACCTGGGTCGGCATAACGGCCACTATGACGAACCCCGAGAGGTCTTAAAGAAGATACCCGGTTTAGGGCTGAATGAGATGCCTGATTCGCGCAAAGAGAGTCTCTGTTGCGGAGGAGGCGGCGGCAGGATTTGGATGGAAACTCCAAAGGGTGAAAGATTCTCCGATCTCAGATTAGAACAGGCTATCGGGGTGGGGGCCGAGGTGCTGGTTACGGCCTGCCCCTATTGTATCGCCAATTTTGAGGACAGCCGGTTAACCATAAATGTTACCGAAAAGATAGAGGTTAAAGACATCACCGAAATTATCGGAGAATTGATTTAATGAAAATAGGGTTCGAGGATTCAAGGATTCGAGGGTTCTAGTGTTTTAATTACCATACGTTGCACTTGAATCCTTTTTCATGCCTCATGTCGCCCCAATGAAGCATGAGAGATTATTTTCTAAACATAAATGAGTTTTCCAATTCAGAAGAGGCCCGATTAAGGATAGCGTAATGGACCAAGAACAAATTGAACAGCTTTGCAAAAAGATGACAGGCAGTCATTTTGGTGATGTTATGGTTGTCGGTGGAGGGATCAGCGGTATTCAAGCTGCACTTGATCTTGGCACTGCGGGTTTTAAGGTTTACCTGGTTGACAAAGCGCCATCCATTGGCGGCCATATGGCCCAGCTGGACAAGACCTTTCCTACCAATGACTGTTCCATTTGAATACTCGCACCCAAACTGGTCGAGGTCGGCCGGCATCCCAATATAGAGGTCCTAACCTATACTGAAGTTGACCGTGTATCAGGGGAAGAAGGAAACTTCACGGTCAACCTGATTAAAAAGCCCCGATACATTATAGAGAGCAAATGCAGGGGTTGTACTACCTGTGTAGAGTATTGTCCCGTCAAGTATCCTGATCCATTTAATCAGGAAATATCGAAGAATAAAGCCATACATGTCTATTTTGCTCAGGCCATTCCCTTGGTCACTTATATAGATGAAAGCTGCCTTAACCTTAAAGAAAAGAAATGTACTATTTGCACGGCAGTTTGTACGAATAAGGCCATAGATTTCAATCAAAGGCCGGAGAAGGTAGAAGTCAATGTAGGGGCGATCATTCTGTCTTCCGGCCTTGAGCCATTTGATCCTAAGGTGAGGGAGGAATATAGATACGGACAATTTGTAAATGTGATAACCAGTATGGACTATGAACGGTTGCTATGCACCACCGGACCCTACGAAGGTGAGATCCTTCGTGCTTCCGACAAAAAGCATCCCCTAAAAATAGCCTGGCTTCAATGCGTCGGTTCCAGGCAGGTTATCCCGGGAGGCAACAGCTATTGTTCGGCTGTGTGCTGTACCTATACTCAGAAACAGGTGATTTTGACCAAAGAACATAACGCAGAGGCTGAGTGTACCATATTCCATAACGATATTCGTTCCTATGGCAAGGACTTCGAGCGATTCTACCAAAGGGCTGAGAAACTCCCAGGTGTTCGATTTCTCAGAAGCTACGTATCAATAGCAAAAGAGAACCCGGAAACCAAGAATATAACCATACGATATTCTACACCCGAAGATGGAGTTAAAGAGGAAGAATTCGATTTGGTGGTGTTATCCGTTGGATTGAATCCTCCTACTGATGTGAAAGACCTGGCAAAGAAATTCGGCATCGAGCTCAACCATCACGGATTCTGTAAAATTACTCCTGTCAATCCTATGGAGACCAATAGGCCTGGGATCTTTGTAAGCGGGGCCTTCCAGGGTCCTATGGATATTCCCGAGTCGGTTTTCAGTGCCAGCGGAGCCGGCTCTCAATGCGGCGAACTCCTTTCCTTTCGGCGAGGAAAACTTGCCAAAGAAAGGATATATCCGCCAGAAAGGGATGTCTCCAAGGAGGAGCCGAGAATAGGCGTCTTTGTCTGTCATTGTGGGGCCAATATCGGAAGGATAGTAAGTGTTCCCTCCACAGTGGAATATGCCTTAACCTTACCCCATGTGGTCTACGCTCAGGAACAGCTGTTTTCATGTGCTACCAATTCTGCCAAAGAAATAACAGATATGATCAAGGAAAAAGGGCTCAATCGCATCATTGTCGCTGCTTGCTCCCCCCGGACCCTTGAACCGTTATTCCGGGACACCCTTCGGGAGGCGGCCATTAATCAATATTACTACGATATGGCGAATATTCGAGAACATTGCTCCTGGGTCCACCCCAGAGAAAAGGAAGAGGCCACCGAAAAGGCCAAGGATATAATCCGGATGTCGGCAGCCCGAGCTTGCCATTTGGAGCCCTTGCAGGAATTTGATCTGCCCGTCAACAAGGCGGCCTTAGTGGTCGGAGGAGGTCTGGCCGGCATGACTTGTGCTCTCTCTATAGCCAATCAGGGACATGAGGTTCACCTGGTGGAAAAGGATACAGACCTAGGGGGAACGGCAAGAAGAATCCATTACACCCTGGAAGGGTTGGATGTTCAAGCTTATTTGCGTGATATTATAAACAAGGTTTATCAGCACCCCTTAATACATGTATATACTGATGCCGTCATCACAGAGGCGACCGGTTATGTGGGGAATTTCGTCACCAAGGTGAAGTCAGACAGAGGAGTCACAGAGATAAAACATGGCGCAGCCGTCATCGCTATAGGTGCAGATATAGATAAACCCACTGAATACCTTTATGGAGAAGATGACAGGGTAATGACCCACCTGGAGTTGGAGGAGAGGATCACCAAAGGAGAAGAAAGGGTAATCAAGGCCGAGAGTCTGGTGATGATCCAATGCGTAGGCTGTAGAAATGAGGATAGAAATTACTGCAGCCGGATATGTTGCAGTGAGTCTGTAAAGAACGCCTTGAAACTAAAAGAGATAAATCCCAAGATGGATATCTACATCCTCTTTAGGGATATGAGAACCTATGGGTTCAAAGAGGATTATTACCGGGAGGCGGCAGAGAAAGACGTCAAGTTCATCCGTTATGAGCCGGAGGATAAACCACAGGTGGAGGCCGTTAAGGAGGGTGGCCGGCCCATTCTAAGGGTTACCTTGCCGGATTATATTTTAGGTAAGAAGCTGGCCATAGATGCTGATATTATTGCCTTGGCTGCTGCCGTTATTCCCTCCGCAGTAACCAAAGAGGTAGCCGGATTATTTAAGGTAACTTTGAGCCCGGATGTTTTTTTCAAAGAAGCCCATGCCAAATTAAGACCTGTTGAGTTTGCTACGGATGGCGTTTACCTCTGTGGAATGGCTCACTATCCCAAGCTGATGTCGGAAACGATTAACCAGGCCTATGGCGCTGCAGGCCGGGTGTTAACCCTTCTCTCCCATGATACAGTCACAGCTTCCGGCTCTGTTTGTGAGGTGGATGAGAAAAAATGTATGGGGTGTGGGCAATGTATCTCAGCCTGTACCTATGGGGCCATAGAGTTTCATGAAACCAGACAGGGTAAAAAGGCTTTAGTTAATCCTGTTATCTGTAAAGGAGATGGTCTCTGTAACGCCAAGTGTCCAACAGGGGCTATAACACTTGCCCACTTTACCGATGAAGAGCTCTTGAGCCAAATTGATGCGTCTGTTCCAGACTTGTAGAAGTCCACGTCAACGTATTTGTTGTGCAACTTGGAGAAATTGTAATTTAGTGTCCATCCAGAAATGAGATATTTTGTTCAAGATCAAGGCCTGCGAAAATTTTAACCACAGGAATATATGGCAATATTTCGAGGATTAAAATTTGAGCATAACGCAGAGATTGACCAAAATAGACATTTATGGATGGGCACAACTAAGGAGGTGAGAAAGAATGAGTACAGGACTTAAATTTAAACCAAGGACATTAGGCTTTGTATGCCAGTGGTGAGCATACGGCGCTGCTGACCTGGCTGGAGTTTCCAGACTGCAATATACAACTGAAATCAGGCTTATCCGCGTCATGTGTTCCGGTAGAGTCGACCTGTCATTTGTACTCCGCGCTTTCTCAAATGGAATGGACGGGGTCTTTATTGGTGGCTGCAGGCTTAATGAATGTAATTATATCACCCATGGAAATTACCATGCACTAAACATGGTGCTTCTGAGCAAGAAATTATTGGAACACCTGGGGCTGAACCCGGAAAGATTAAGGATCGACTTTATGTCTTCCGGTGAAGGACTCCTTTTTGCCGAAGTTATGAATGATTTTAGCAAGAAGGTAAAAGAATTAGGACCACTTGGCCAAGGTGAAGGCATAGACAAAGAAGCATTAAAGTCCAGACTTAAAGAACTTACCAGGCTGGTCCCCTACATTAAGATGGTGAAAAATGAGAAGCTGGGGACGCCTCTTCAGAATAGTGAAAAATATGACAAACTTTTCCCCAGTGAGGAGATAGACAGATTATTTCGTGAAGTCATCTCGTACCATATTGATCCGGATAAGTGCCAGGCCTGTATGATTTGCCTTAGGAAATGTCCAGCAGAGGCGATTGCAGGCGGCAAGAACCGGATTCATGTCATTGACCAGGAGAAATGCATAAAATGCGGAACTTGCTTTGACGCTTGCCCCCCTCGCTTTGGTGCGGTGACGAAGATCCCCGGACAGCCTGTCCCACCCCCTATTCCTGAAGAAGAAAGAACTTTAGTCAGAAAGAGTAAAGAAAAATGAGTGAAATTCTTTTACCGATTGCCTGAAAGGGGAAAGTCTCATTCGTGATGAGAAGTGGGGGCTTGAGGAATATTTTAATATAAATATTATAAAGGGCGTCTCCAAAATTGCCGGACACTTAGATTGGCTTGCGGCCATGTGCTCTCATATCCCCGACCAGAGGGAACAAATAGTTTGATGTTATAGTAACTTTTCCCGGAGTCTTGGTCAAATGGATACCCGGGCGTAGATAGCAAAATTTTATTTCTCATATTTGGCTTTAAGAAAGCGGCGGGTCAAAGATTCTAAAGTAAGTCATTCCTTCTATGGGGACGCCGCCCGGTTCATATCTACCAAATGACCATACATCCTCCCTCTCAAGTATCACATGCCAAAGAATAAGGGCGAAGAACTTTGCAGAGGCATCAAAATCATTTCTGCAGGCCACATCATAGATTGGCTGAAAGACAGTGCCGGTCCAATCTGGTCCTGGCATCAAACTGGAAGTTTGAATATTATCGGTGTCCATACGGCTATTGAGCTCATCAAATATGGCCTGATATTGCTCATCTGTAAGCTTACTCCGAAAAACATCAAACTCTCTCCTGTGGGGTATGTCCTTAATATATCCCGAGTCAAAAGAATAGAGCATAGATTACCTCCTGATTGGTTAATTAAAAATAATTTTTATATAAGTGCGGAGGAAACCCTCTAAATTTGGTCGGGTGGGCGTGTCGTGCCTAAGCCAACCGGGAAAAGCAGATATGCCGCCGGCACTTGCTCCGTCAACCATATCCCGTTCGCCGACAGGTAAAAAGGATAACCGGCTTGATGCATTAACGCCGCTTTGACTGTAAACACCACCGGCTGACCGTGACGTTGGCCTACCCTCACCGCCGTTCGTTCGTCCGCTGATAAATGGACATAATTGCGTCGTCCGGGCACAAGACCTCGTTGCCGAATGGATTCAACAAATTGCGAGGCCGTGCCATGATACAAAATCTCTGGCGGCGTGACGGGATGCAGCCCAAGATCAATCGCAATCGAATGCCCTTGACTGGCTCGAATGAATCGCCCATCTTCACTGAATGTAAAACGTTGTTTATCATTTAGAGCCACAACCTTTTGAAGCAATTCTAACGTGAGACTAACACCGTGCAGGTGCGCTTGCGCGAGTAAGTGGTCAACCGACACCCAGCCGTGCTGATCTAATGATAAGCCTATGGTTTCGGGATGATGACGAAGTACCAGACTCAAGAATTTGCTGGTCGTGACAAGACGCGTATCCATTGAAAAAAGTGTTGCTGTTTATGGCCCTTTAGTACTTGTTTTTTATATTATCAGAATCATATTATTTCAAATTGACAACACCGTGTCAGTCTAATTCGATATTTTTTAAAAGAAGAGGAATAATCAACCCCACCCAAACCCGAACCCTTTAACTTCAGATAAACTACCTGGAATCTCAGCTTCCTTCTCCATAAGGGTGCCCTAAACAGGGGACAAATTAACTCATCGATTAATTTATTTTTCCTAACCAGACTGACAAAATGGTGGCAGTCTGATATAGTAATATTCATCTAAAAGAAGATAATTGGATTTTATAAAATAAAAAATCATAAACATTAACTGGATAAATTTTTATAGGTTCCCGATTCACTTACAATCAGGAGATCCGAGATGTCGAAAGATGTAACGGCCTACTTAAGCAAGTCCCTCTTTATGAGAGGGATACAATGTCCTAAATCCCTATACCTCAACAAATATCACCCGGAATGGCGGGATGAAATCTCTGAAGACCAGGAGAGCCTTTTTCAAAGCGGGGCAGAGGTGGGATTGCTGGCCCGAGAGCTTTTCCCTGGAGGAATAGAAATTTCCTATGATGGGTTATCTTATAAGGATCAGCTCCAAGAGACTCAGAAGGCTATCAACACTGGCATTCAAACTCTTTATGAAGCCACCTTTAGTTATGACAACATCTTTGTCAAAAACGACTTGCTCCACCTGGGTAATAAGGGCTGGGAACTTTACGAGGTAAAAATGAAGACGGAGTTGACTGAGGTCTATCTGAATGATGTGGCTCTCCAGTATTATGTGGCAAAGGGCTCAGGCCTCCCCATCCAAAAGGCTTTTGTGGTTTATATTAATAATCAATATGTCCGGAAGGGGGCCATAGACCCGGCCAAATTGTTTGTGGTCGAGGAGGTTACAAAAAAAGTCGCGGAAAAACAGGATTTGGTAAAAGAGGAGATAAACATGCTCCGCCGGATGCTTTCAGGGAAGGAACCTGAGGTCGCCATTGGGAAACAGTGCAATGATCCTTATGCCTGTGATTTCATCGGACACTGCTGGGAACATGTTCCCGATGATTCTGTTTTCGATCTGAGAGGCCGGGGAACGAGTCCTTTTGATCTCTACCAACAGGGTTATCTCGACCTAAAAGAGGTGCCCAGGGATTTATTGGCCGAGAGTCAAAAATTTCAATTGGATGCCTTCCTCAACCAGGAAGATGTCTTTAATTCCGATGGGGTCAAAGACTTCCTCAAGACCCTTTGGTACCCTCTCTATTTTTTAGATTTCGAGACGATTAATTCGCCCATTCCACCTTTCAACGGGACCCGTCCTTATCAGCAGATCCCTTTTCAGTATTCCCTACATTATCTGGAGAAGGAAAACGGAAATCTGGGCCACCACGAATTTTTGGCGGATCCCAGTTCTGATTTCAGAGGAGAACTTCTTCAAAGCCTGTGCGATCAAATCCCTTCAACAGCCTGTATTCTCGCCTATTACGCCAGCTTTGAAAAAATCTGCCTCCAGAACCTGGCTGACTGGTTTCCAAATTACAAAGATAAGGTCGAAGGGTTCATTGAAAATCTCCGGGATATGGCTATTCCCTTCAGAAGTCGAGATGTCTATCACTGGGAAATGAAAGGCTCTTATTCCCTAAAAACCGTCCTTCCTTGCCTGCTCCCTGAACTGACTTATTCGAACCTCGAAATCCAGGATGGGGGGATGGCCATGAATTCTTTTCAAACCTTATCGGAAACTCGGGATTTGGAAGAGACAGCTAATTTACGCCAGGCCCTTTTGGAATATTGCCGACTCGATAGCCTGGCTATGGTCAAGATTTTAGAGAAATTACAGGAAAAATGTCAGGTAGGTCTTATTAAGAAAAAATAAGAGGTGGAAAAATGTCTTATAAATTTGATTCGCTGATGATGATCCTGAATAAATTGGATAGTGGGGAAAAGGTAACGGTTGAATCTTTAAGAGAAGACCTCGGGGTGAGTCAAAGGACGGTCTTCCGTTACCTTAACACTGTTCAGGTGGCAGGATTTCCGATTGTATTTGATAAAGAGCAAGGAGGTTATACATTTATGGAAGGCTATAGTTTGAAAAGGCCTGACCTTTCCCTGGAAGAGACACTGGCCCTGGGGATTTCCAGGAAAATGATGGCCGGGATGGGGACCGGTTGGGAAGAGAGCATGAAACGCATTGAAGATAAACTCTCGATTAAGAAAACCGATATTCCCAGGCACATAATTCTTTCCGGAGGTGGGCTCCCGCCTGAGGTGGCCACCCATATCGGGCTTATTCATAAGGCCATTATGGGGTTTCAGAAGCTTAAGCTGGTATACCGTCCCCTTTATACTGATGATATAACCAAAAGAAAAGTCGACCCTTATTATCTCTTCTTTGAGGAGGAATTTTGGTACTTCCGAGGATATTGTCATCTCAGAGAGGAAGTCAGGACCTTTGCCCTGGACCGGATTATTTCTTTGAAAATATTAAATGAGCATTTCATCCCCAGGAATATTGCCCCGGAGGAAGAGTTTTCTGGGGCCTTTGGAACTGTTGTCGATGGAGAGCCAATAGAAGTTGTCTTAAGATTTGATCCCGAGTGCAAGCCCTATATTCAAAGAAAAAAATGGCATGAGAGCCAGAAGGAACGAGAGCTTAAGGATGGGCGCTTGGAATTGAGATTCAGGGTTAATGGATTGGAAGGGATAACCCCCTGGATTTATCGCTGGCTACCCTATGTGGAAGTGGTTTCTCCAAAAGATTTGAGGGAAAATTTATTGGAGGAATTGGAGAGGGCGGTAAAAAAGAATAAAAAGTAAACTGGAAGAATGAGTTTTGTCAATATCGGAAACTTTTCATTTGGCAGAATACCAAGGTTTGATTATTAAGTTTTTCATCTGGGGAGAACAAAAAAAGGTGGTTCAACCCGTTCCCTTAGAAATAAACAAATTTACAGATAGCAAAAGGAGACAATATGCCGAGTTGGGTTGCTTGTGATAATGGTCATCAAGAGTGGTATTGTAGAAATACCGCAATAGAATTAAGTAAAAATGGAAAATTAGAACCATGCATCCATTGTGGCGCCTCAAGACGTTATATAGTTAGTCAGACTTATGCTAATGTTGATGAAACTCACGAATACGAGCTTGAGAAGGTTGCAAGGTTATATTCTGACGAAGACGCTGAGGAAGGTGGATATGACCCTATGATTTTTCTTTTGCACCAAAGAAAAACAGGAGAAAAAGCCGTATGGCCTTTCTATTGGGGAAAAGACAGGAAAGGACATTGGCGGGTTGGTCAGTTTCCACCTTTGTTTTCAGTTGGAGAGTTGGAAAAACTACTACAATCACTTGAAGTGCTATAGAAATTTGAATTCCTCTATTTGAATAGAAATGATAAAAAGTGGAAGTGGGATGGAATAAGGAAGACAATTAAGGGCGGCCCCGACTGGAAATCGGCCAAAATCCAGCAGATTGAAGATCAAAAAGACGGCTCGATTATCCTAGTCAATGGACACCTCTGAAAGGGGGGATGCAAAGAAATGGTTTCTTTCCTATGGCAACGAGGCCAAGGTGTTGGAACCGGAGGAGTTAAGGGAAGAAATTATTGATGAACTGAAAAGCTTTGAATATTTATGGAGAGGATTTAAGAGATAAATCTAAACAGAAATCCAAGGGGGATTTTAATGAACGATAACATAAGCCATCGGGTCGAAATTGAAAATTTCTTTTCTACCTTGCAAGCAAAGCGAGAAAGTTTCAATGAGTTTATGAAGCTCTACGAACCATCCCTTGCTCCATATTTTAATTTGTTTGATTTCATAGGTCCGGACGAAAACCGGCTGTCGGAAATTATCGCATTCTTCCTTGATCCTAATGCAGGGCATGGTCAGGGGGGTGAGTTTCTGAATATCTTTCTTGATAAAGTTAAACTAAAGCATCTTGAGAACCTAATAGGAAAAGTATCCGTTACTTTGGAAAAAACTACAGAAACCATTGAGAGTTCACAACGTCGAATAGATATTGTTCTCGATTTTAAAGAATTCGGATTAGGAATTGAAAATAAACCATGGGCCTATGATCAAGACGGGCAAGTAGCCGATTACAGTAAAGACCTTGAGAATCGCTATAGAGACAATTATTGTCTTATTTATCTGTCAGGTTTTGGGAAACCTCCCTCAAAAGAGAGCATTTCCGAAGAAAATCGTGTGCTATTAGAAAACAGCAGACATTTAAAGATTCTTCCTTATCGCGACTTCATTGATTGTGTGAATAGCTTCAAAATTCATTGTCAATCGGAGAGGGTTCGCTACTTTTTACAAGATTTTGAAAATTATCTTAAAAGAGAGTTTGGAGGGGAACAAGTTATGTATGAAGAAAAGTTGATCATTGAGCATGTCCTGGCAAATGAAAAAAATCTTGAAATAGCGCTTATGGTAGCTTTTTTTCAGGATGATATTAAATTGAAACTTTTGGAAGATCTAAAAAATAGTCTTAAAGAAAAATTTTCAAATGAGTTTGAAATAAAATGGGAGATTGATAGAAATTTGAGCAAGGAGCAATGGTTCGGTTTTAGAAAAAATACCTGGAAGAATTATTGGATCCTTTTCCAATTTTTAGGAAGCCAGGCGAATGATTTTATTTATGGAGTTTCCAAGGATGTTGAAAATTTCCCAGACAACCCAAGTTTCAATGAAAGATTAAGGGAAAAATTGGGAATGGGGAAATTTGACTCTTGGTGTCCGTGGTATCAGAATTTTGAGGAACCATATAATAATTGGGGCAGTTCTTATGAACCGTGGGTGGCGATTCGTTCCGGGGAAATGGTCGACAAAATAGCAGAAAAAATTAATAAAATAACAAAAGAGCTTGATCAGATAGAAAATGTTTAATAAAACCTTTGCGCTGATGGGGTGCAAAGCTGAAAGTCCCTATCTATCCGAATTATTAGCAGGAAGACCCTCGTCAAAACGATGAGCCGAATCAAATAACTGACCAACCGAATAGGGTTTTCCGTGGCCCACCAGTCAACCTTTGGAAATATGGTCTATTCTCGCCGGTCCGATAAAAACCATCCTTCCTTACGCCCGAAATCACAAAAAAATTAAAAAAATATTTTAGTCCTGTTTGATACTGCCAGAGAGTTGGCAGTAAAGAATGATATTTTAAAAACTATGTCAACAATCAGACTCAATCGCGCTTTTGATAAATGGTACAAACGAAACAAAAAAAGATTTAAGTATCGAGCTATATTTATCAAAAAGCACTGGAACCATATTGAACTGAAGTTTGAGGGCATTACCCCAATACTGGTTTGCAGTATAACCCAAACTGGCGCAGATATATGGGTGATGTACAACAAAGAAATTTGGGATGCCTTAGCCGATTTTGGTACATTTACGGGGCGAACGTCCTGGGGAGATTATTATTGTAATCTCTGTCCCCCGGAAAACCGCGAATTTTTTCCCTCTAAACAGGCATTGTGGGAGAAGCATTGCTTTGAACAAATTTTAGAATGGTTTTATAACAATCTGGTTGAGTCCCGCTGGGTTGGGCTGTTTCAAATAGATAGGTGTACCTGGGTCGAAATAAAGGGGGAAGAAGAGATAGGGGCCATGAGGGCTAAAGAGGGATTTGTGGAGGCTTTTCCATTGGTCTCAATGAGGTGCCAGGACGTGGTATGACCGGACCGTATAACCTTTCACGGGTTTTGAAAGTTGTTAATGTATTCATCAGAGGAGGATGGACCATGCCTAATAGGAGGGATTTTATTAAAGCGATGATGGTTGTGGGTGTAAGTCAATTAGGAATAAAAACCGACAACTATCCGGCTATGCAGGAAATTGACAATTCGGAACGACCTGTTGGACCGACCACCAGAAATATTACCTGGAATCGGAATATCTTTTGTCAGTTCGATAACGAGGAATTAAAAAAAGCGGTTGAAAAGTGTGCCATCGAGACAGACTCCTCTATTTTTTATGGGATTTCCGGAGATCCTGATATTTTTGCCTGTCCTGCCTTTGTCTTGATTATTGATAGGAATTTGGTTGGCCATGATTTGTGGCAGGAATATGTTCAGGACTCCGATTTTTGCGGTTATGACACCCCTTGTTTTATTGTGGATAACAATAGTCATCTCCCCATACCCAAAAACAAGTATGTCTATCAGTTCGATATGGACAACAGAACAACCATTCCAACTATCATTGAAACCATCAAACAAATGAGAACTGAATTGGACCGCAGACTACCGGATCTCTTTAAGTCATCCAACCACAAGTTAGAGATATGAGGCCATTAACTAGAGATTTAACTCAGGAGGGCTTATGATTGATAGAAATAATGAGGTAAATAGAGAACAGTCTGAGGAATTAGATGATCGTCCTTTGGTGAAGGAACTGTTTAAGAATCTCAAGGCAAATCTGTTGACTCTGGAGAACCTTCTGGAAGATTGCAGTGGGCCTTGGGGATATGAAGACTCTATTTATCGTTTCTATCATCAGAGTTATAAGGCGTACCATCTTCAGGGGCAAACCAAAGAAATTGTATCAAAACTACAGAACCTATTACCGGGTTTTACCTTAAATAAATGGTTCAGACAGATAATTAAAGAAGGCACCGGAAAAACTTTCAAAGGAGAGGATAACCAGAATTGGTTTACTGTCACCCGACCAATTTTAGAGGCCTTTTTTCACGCCCATTATTTTCTGGAGATGGCCGTCAAATATGGTAAAGAATTGGACTCTCCACCAAGACTACTTCCAAGCGGCTGGGCAGCATTCCTGTATTTATACAACCTGAGATAATGTGACGGAGGAGGTATAAAGGGCTTTATTGATCTTGGTTAATCCGGGGACAGCATACTAATTTTTTGATCCATAAGAATAAGGATTCGCCTATTCCGTCAGGAGTCCATAATACAAGTTGAAGAAGTCCGTATCTTCGGTCTGCCTTCTCGATTAATGAGCCTTCACTTCCTCTGTTGTTTCCCGCCCTTTTTCAAGCCCCTTTTTTCTCCTTGACCCTGTCTTTTTCTTGTCCCATACTCTTTTCAACTTACAGGAGGATGAAGGATGATTACGGCAGGTTTAGATATCGGCGCCAAGACCGTTAAGATTGTCATTTTAAAAGATGATAACATCATTGGGCAGACTCTGGTCATGGCCGGATTTGATGTTTGGGAATCTTTAAAAAAGGCTTGGGAGGAAGTGCTGCCTAAGGCCGGTGTACTGATGAACCAGATTGACCGAATCGTAGCCACCGGGGCCGGTCGGAAAGCGGCCGATATGGCCCATGACCAGACCACCGAAGTGTCCGCCGGGGCCAAGGGGGCGTTCTTTTTAAATAACCAAGTCAGAACCGTAATTGATGTCGGGGCCGAGGAAGGACGGGCTATTAAGATTAACGGTGCTGGCAAGGTGGTCGATTTTGCCATCAATGAAAAATGTGCTGCCGGTACCGGCGCCTTTACCGAGGCTATGGCCCGGGCCCTGGAGGTCACCCTGGAAGAACTGGGTCCTTTGTCTTTAAAAGCCACCCAATCCGTGACTATGAATGCCCAGTGTGCTGTTTTTGCCGAATCGGAGTTGGTGTCATTAGTCCATGCCAAAACCCCCAAAGCGGATATGGCCCGGGCGGTGCATGACGCCATAGCCGATCGGATCGTTTCCATGGTCCGAAGAGTGGGCATAGAAAAGGAAATTATGCTCATTGGAGGTCTGGCCAGGAATGTGGGATTTTTAGAGTCTCTTAAAAGGGAACTGGAAACGGAAATCCTCATTCCGGAAAATCCGGAATTTGTAAGTGTCCTGGGAGCGGCCTTAATCGCTGCAGGGCGATAGAGGTAAAATCAGTTCGGAGTTCGGAGTAATCAGTTCGGAGAAAAACCACCCCCACCTCTGCCCTCCCCCCTCCGAGGGGGAGGGTGAGGGAGGGGGGGCAAGAGGCTTAATACCAAAATAAAACTTGGAGTCGGGTTTTTCTCTTCGAAACAAATACTCCGAACTCTGAACCCCGAACTAAGAGACACGGGAGAATGCAGGATGGCTGAAGAATTTTGGAGATGGACAGAATCCCGATGGACTGCATCGGATAAGGATTGGAAATCGGTCAAGACCATAACCGCCGGAGTAGATGTCGGATCGGTAAGTTCTCAGGCCGTTATTATGACCGACGGACAGTTATATGCCTACAGCAATATGAGGACCGGTTCGGACAGTCCCAACAGCGCCATGAAGGCCATGAACTGGGCAATAGAAGGAACCGGACTGACCTTGGAAAAAATCCAATATACCGTCGGTACCGGCTACGGCCGGGTCAATGTCCCTTTTTCCCAGCGGGCCATCACCGAGATTGCCTGTCACGGCCGGGGGGCCAATTTTATGTATGGCCCGACAGTACGGACTGTTTTGGATATGGGAGGACAGGATTGCAAGGCCATTCATATCGATGAAAAAGGGAAGGTGACCAATTTTTTAATGAACGACAAATGTGCGGCCGGAACCGGCCGGGGCATGGAGGTCTTTGCCGATCTATTGGGAGTCTCGATCAATGAGATCGGAGAGCTTTCTTTGAAGGTAGAAGAAGAACCTCCCCCGGTGAGCAGTACCTGTGTGGTTTTTGCCAAGTCCGAGGCCTCGGGGTTATTGAGAGAAGGCTGGCCCAAAGAGAAGGTCATTGCCGCCTACAGTTCGGCCATGGCCCATAGGGTAGCCACTTTGTTAAAACGGATCGGGGTGGAACCTGATTTTGCCATCACCGGAGGAATTGCTAAGAATATTGGCGTGGTCTCCCGACTGGAGAAAGAATTGAAAATCAAGGCCCTGAAGCCAAAATTTGACAGCCAGATCGCCGGGGCGGTCGGTGCCGCTCTATTCGCCAGGGAGTTGGTGGAAAAGGGGAAATAAAAAACAAGTGTTACGAGTTACGGGTTGCGAGTTACGAGAAAAAAAAGAGATGATATCAGTAATTCCACAACCCGAAACCCGCAACTCGCTAAGGGGTTTGAGATGATTGCCAATTTCGGATACAAGGACGGTTCAGGAGATTTTTTTATCAGTATCGATACAGATAAATGTAACGGATGTGGAGACTGTGTCCCGGCCTGTCCGGCGAACATCTTTGAGGTTCGAAACGAGGATCCCAATGACCCTTTCCGGGAAATACCGGTTGCAGCCATAAAGGAATCAGAACGAAAAAAGATCAAATATGCCTGCAGCCCATGCAAACCCGTTTCGGATCGCCCTCCTCTGCCTTGTGTGGGGGCCTGTAAGGCAGGGGCCATTGCCCATTCATGGTAGAACGGCGGCTTGTAGTTGATAGCTGATAGTGATAGAAAAAAAGAATATCAAATTGAACCTTGAAGTTTGAACCAAGATGGACCGTCATGAGCAATTAACAGGCGAAGGCTGGATTAAACAATTCACCACTGACGAGCCGCGTCTGTCCGAAGCGGTGGAAGAATACAAGGAACTGGGATTCGAGGTCTTACTTGAACCGATAGATCCACAGGAATTGTCTGGGGAATGCACGTCCTGCCTTATGGCATCATGCGACCGCTACAAAACTATTTACACCCGCCGAAAAAATTAAGACCAGGTTTTTCCAAACCTTCTAATTTTTTTTGACCAAGTCCATGGGAAAGGTTATGATGAGATAATTAAAGTGGTTCATTCTGAGCCTCGATCTTCATCGTGAGGATTGATATTCACCGTCTTGTAAGGCTAATAGAATGAGAAAAATCTAATTTTACAGGTTGCTCAAAAAGGTCCTGCCAGCCTCCGCGGAGGCCTTTTATATAGGTCGGCAAAGCCGACCGGCTACAAGGCGCCCGAAATCCTGAGGAATGAGTCGTACATAGAAGTACGTCGCAATGACGAGGGATGAGGGCAACGAAGTAGATGGGCCTTTTTCAGCAACCTGCTAATTTCATAGAAAGGGGCTATTTATTTATGGCTAAAGTCAATACTGTTCTTGGACCGATAGATACCGGAGACCTCGGATTCACCCTGATGCACGAACACCTGCTCTGCGCCTTTCCTTATGCCGTCACCGAATACCCGGACATACTCGTGCCGAATGTTCTGGAATATGTCGTGGCCAAACTGAAACGGGCCAAGGCCGGCGGGGTGAATACGGTGGTGGATATGACCACGCTCGATCTCGGCCGGGATATCAACTTTATTAAGGAAGCTTCCAAACAAAGCGGCGTCAATATCATCGCCTGTACAGGCTGGTGGCTGGATGTCCCGCGTTTCGTCAGCGGAATCATGGGCAGCGTCACCGCCGCTCAGATGGCGGATGCCTTTGTGCGTGAGATTGACAAAGGGATCGGGGACTCGGGCATCAAACCGGGTGTGCTGAAATCAGCCAGCGATGTCGGCGGTGTGACTCCGCCGCAGGAGATGGCCCTTCGGGCGGTGGCCAAGGCGCATCTTAAAACCGGTGTACCTATCGTTATTCATTCCTATCATCCGGGGCAGGTCGCTAAAGAGCAGATCAATATTCTCAAGGATGAAGGGGTCAATCTCAAAAACGTCAAGGTCGACCACTGCAACGACACAACGGATGTGGAATATCTGGAGTGGATTTTAAAACAGGGGTGTTACCTGGGTTTGGATCGTTATCCGGGGCGCATGGTCAGCCCCAGGTCACGCACAAAAACACTGAAGGCGCTGATTGATGACGGCTATATCGACAGGCTCTGCCCTTCCCATGATTGTATCCTGTCTTATGTTCTGCCTGCAGGAATAACGACAGAACAGTACGAGGTCTTGAATCCCCACCGCTATCTCTACCTAAAGAATGTGGTCTTCCCCTGGTTGAAGGAGATGGGGGTGCCGGAGGCTAAGATCAACCAACTGTGTGTTATTGGACCCAGGAATTTCTTGGAAGGGAAATAAACATGGACTCGAAATTATTTGAACCGATAAAAATAAATAATTTAGAATTAAAAAACCGGGTGATGCGCTCGGCCACCTGGGACGGCTCAGCAGATGAATCCGGTGGGGTGACGAATAACTCCATCAGGATATACCGGGAGCTGGGCCGGGGAGACATCGGACTCATTGTCACCGGATACGCCTTTGTTTCTCACCCGCTGGGGCAGGCCAACCCGGGTCAGTACGGCATTTACAGCGACAGTCTCATCCCTGGCTGGAAACGGCTGGTCAAAGCCGTTCACCGGGCCGGTAATAGTAAAATCGCCATGCAGATTGTTCACGCGGGAATAAACTCCCCCTATCTTTTCCGTAAAGGGCAAACCCTGCAGGCCGTTTCCAAGCTGCCGGAATTGAAACGGCCTCACCGGGCCATGACCGATGAAGAGATCACAAAGATAATCGATGATTTTGCCAAAGCGGCAATCAGGGTAAGGGAAGCCGGGTTTGATGCCCTCCAGTTGCACGGCGCCCACGGCTACCTGTTGAGCCAGTTCGTCTCTCCGATTTACAACCGAAGGACAGACCGCTGGGGCGGGACCCCTGGAAAACGGCGTCGATTTCATATTGAAATTATCCGTAGAATTCGGAAAGCCGTGGGGAATGATTACCCGGTGATTATTAAGTTTGGTGTCCAGGATGACCGCCAGGGCGGGATGCCTTTATCCGAGGGGCTGGCGACTTGCGGGCAAATGGAGAAGGCGGGTATCAATAGCATCGAAGTCAGCATCGGCGTGGGTGCAGGATCGGCGGTGCTTACCAAGGGTAAATTGGATAAGGTCATTTTTCGAGAGAATGCGGCGGCAGTTAAAAAAACAGTGCAGGTGCCGGTGGCGGTGGTGAGCGGCATTCGCAGTTTTCAGATGGCTGAGGATATTATCACCAGTAACGATGCGGATATGGTCTCCCTGTCCCGGCCATTTATCCGCGAACCGCACCTGATTTCCCGCTGGCTGAAGGGAGATACCCGCTCGGCGGCCTGTATCTCCTGTAATCGATGTTTCCCGATCTTAAGGCGGGGTGAGGTGCTTTCATGCGGAGAAGAAAGAAGGCTGAAAAGGAAAGGTGAGCCTCCTTCAACTTAGAAGGGAATAATTTTACCTCTATTCCATGAGTTCAGAGATATCATGGATGATCCTGTCCGGGATGATGTCCGATGAAGGGGGAAGCCCTTGTCTTGAAAAATCATTCCAGATGCCGAAAATCCCCAGCTTTTGTGGGGCATCTACATCCCACTCCAGATTGTCTCCGACCGCCCAGACATCTTCCGGACCAAGACCTAATTCAGTCAGGGCCCGTTTGTAGACCTGCTCTTCGGGTTTTCCGAAACCCAGTTCACCCTCAATAAGAATGCTCTTGAAGAACCTTTCCAGGTTGAATCGTGCAATCTTATTTCTTTGTTTATGCGCTTCGCCGTTAGTCATCAAGGCCAGAGAAATATTTTGGGCAATCAAGTATTCAAGGGTCTTATCCGCCTTTTCAAACAGATGCACCCCTTGCTCTCTTTGTTCTGAAAAAACATCGGCAATCTCCAGGGCTGTCGATCGATCGTTTAGATTCAGTTCCTTAAAAGCAAGACTGACAATCAACCTACGGGCTCTGTTTAAATCCCGGCGGCCATGTTTATGGCGCTCTTTGTCCGACCAATACCAGGAGTTGACCTGGCGGATCGCTTGAAATAATTTATCCGAATTAATAGAACTGTTCCGGCTTTCATATTCCATGCAGATGCGTCTCCAGGTCGGTTCGGCAACCGGAGAGTAAGCGATGATCGTATCATCCAGGTCAAAGAGGATTCCTTTGGGCAGCATCCTATGACGGCTTCGTAAAAAGTCCACCTGTCCCGCGCTTCGCGGGATTGCGCGGTACCCTTTCCCGGCCTTCTCCGGGGCAGGCTTATTGCGGCCTGCTTCTTTGTACGCCTCATTCCTCACGTTTTTCGCGCCTTGCATCTGTGCCTTTTTACTGGGCCATCCCATTCGATGACTTTTTACAACTGCTTTTAATATGGTCTTAAAGACCGGCTTTTTGATATTGACAGAAAATAATGAGGCGGCTATAATTTGTCAAATTAATAATTATTATATTATTTATTAGGAGAAAGAATAAATGGACCTGACCTTTGAGCAAATCAACGCCTTTTATGCCGTGGCTACCATAGGCAGTTTTTCATCCGCAGCAGAAAAGATCTTCCGGACCCAGTCAGCGGTCAGCATCCAGATTGCCCGGCTGGAAAAGACCATCGGCCTCCGATTATTTCACCGGACCACTAAACGCATCGAACTGACCGAAGCCGGACAAATATTTTTAGATTATGTCGAAAAGATTCGCAACCTTTTAACAGAAGCCCAACAGGAATTGCTCGATCTGGAAAAGATGGAGCGGGGAAGACTTTCCATTTCCACTTCGGATACAACGGCCTGTTACCTGCTTCCAGGGATTCTGCAAACCTATAAGGACCATTATCCGGGGATTGAGGTTGTCGTGCGAAACTCAACATCGCTCCAGACCATAGAAAAGGTTATGAACAACGAGGTGGATCTCGGTATCGCCACCCTGGCCTTTTTAAAGCCGGGGCTTGAGGTGATCCCTTTGTTTTCCAGGTTCGATGTGGTGATCTGCCATCCGGACCATCCGCTGGCCAATCGAAAGCAGGTCTATTTAAAAGATTTGGAAAAGCATATCTGCGTTCTACTGGATGACCATTGTTCTTCCCGTCGGATTCTGGATCAAGCCTGCCTGTCGGCCGGGGTGAAACTGCCCATTTCCATGGAGCTGAGCTCCATAGAGGTGATTAAAAACCTGGTCATGATCAAGTCCGGGATATCCATCGTCCCGGAAATCTCCATTCGAAAAGAGGTCCAGGCCAGCCTGCTGTCGGCCATAAAAATAAGGGATTTTCGACCAAACCGTCAAATCAGGATGGGAGTGATCTACAAGAAAAACCGCTATCTTTCTTTGGCCGCTCAAAGTTTTTTAAATGAACTGCAGGAAAGAAGGAAGGTCATGAAAGTCTCCGAGGATGAAAGACCGCTCATTTGACAAGACAAGGAAGTATAAACTAAAGACAGCAGCGCCCAATGAATATATAAAATGGAATTTAATTTCTACCTTTCTGATTGTTATTTCTTTTTTCCACAACTATAGCAATATCCTTTATGAACACAAATAGTGCCTCCACAAACAGAGCAAGTCCATCGCACTTTTTCATTTCCAATAAATTTTTTTATACCAACGTTTTTAATATACTCCAGATTTTCAACCATGCTCATATGGTATTTGGTGCGATATTTGTTATCCAAATGTTTCAGCTTGTCGCAAGGAAATTCCCCACATGTAAAACAAAACTTAATTTTTTCTTTTTGAAAAACTTCGCAGTTTTTGATTTTACATCTAACCCGGGTAAAGGTTTTCTTGATGTCTGCTCCCCTGCATCCGGGACATTTATTTTTTTCTCTCAAATAAGCCATGCAAAGGCCACAATTCATTCCGCAGGGGGCGATAAGTGAAAATTGGCTCAAAGATCCCATAGTGTTTTTTGCCTTTTAAACAAAAAAGAAGATTAAGGGCTGACCCAAATGATCGCCCTATGATCTAAAAAAGCGGCTATCCATTTGTGTATTTTGTTGGGGAATAAAGCAACCCAAAAGCAAGCAAAGACATCCCGAACAGGATTACAGAATACTTCTAAAACCAATGAGGCTTTTCCGCCAATAGCTCGCGTTAATATCATCTACAGCAACACCCCTTGACTTTGATGCGTGAATAAAATCCTTTTTGTTGATCATTATTCCGGCATGGAGATCATTTTTTATTTTAAAAAACACAAGGTCGCCGGGCTGAACACTGTCGCCGGATAGGCTAGAGCCAGATTTTATTTGCCCCTCCGTCATGACGGGGAGTGCTATGCCGACTCTTTGATATACAAAATAAATAAAGCCGCTGCAGTCGAAGGCGTCCGGGCCCTTTGCTCCGTTTTTATAAGGCTTTCCCAGCAGATTAAAAGCCTGCTGAACGACCTCGCTTCGTGTCCTTGTTTCTGTTTCATAAACCTTAATTGGTTTAGGAGCGCACCCGTACCAGAAGGCCAAAACTGCCATGATCAATACTAACCGTGGCAAAATATTTTTTATAAAAGAAATATTATATTCCCCCTATCGTATCTTATTTGATAAAAATCGCTTTGGGATGGAACGAAACTAAAATAAGTGGGATGATCTTTGTCATCATAGAGTCCCTGTATGGACACCAAAAGCTACCTGAAAGCAGTGTACATCATTTTTTTTGGATCGGTCTTCACACTCGCCTTATGTCTTCTGAACCAATGGACGCTCCAAATAATTGCGCCTATTACCGCCAGCGTAATGAACAGGTACAACTCATAACGCTTAAGTTTGCCCAGGAACAACTCTACCACATGGCCGAACAGATATCCGGAGACACCAATTAAAACAGCCCAAAAGAATGCCCCAAGAATATTCAAGATAAGGAAGCGCATGGGTGAGATACGGCTTGCACCGAGTAAGAAAGGGGTTATGGTGCGAAAACCATAGAGGAATCGAAATCCCAGGAGAAGCAGCGACTGATGACTGCGCATAAGATCAAACACCCATTCGGACCTGGACCTCCAATAGGGTCGCTTTTCCAAAACTTTCGTGCCCTTGAGGCGACCAAGATAAAAGGCAAGTTGATCGCCGCACAAGGTTCCCAGGAATCCATAAAACACAACCCAGGGCAGTTTAAGATAGCCTTGGTGCGTAGCGAAACCTGCCAAAACAAGGATGGTTTCACCTTCGAACAAAGTGCCTATGGCGATGGCGGCATATCCATAGGTCGATATGAATACTTCAAGCGACATGATCCTACTCGGTCAACTCTGCAATGAGAAATGGTGGCTTTCCGGTTAACATCTTGTGCATGGTATGGGGCCAGGCCAGCCCCTTTGATGTATTGAGCATCCAGAAGGTGAAGATGTGCCAAATTTGATTTCGCACGAATCATTTTTATATTTCCCCGGGCTTTCAATCCGTTCGAATGATTAGAACCCAATTCCGTTCTAAGGTGCTATATGCATCCGTTTTTGTTTAACATACAAAGACCATCATCTTGTCTTTCAACCTGTATCGTTGAATGTTCTATACCGAAACGATCATGTAATTGTTGCTGAAGTTTAGACAGAAAATCATCGTTCAAAGAATCGTCACCTATAATCAAATGGACGGACAGAGCAACTTCCGTTGTACTCATAGGCCAAACATGAAGATCATGTATCTGACAAACGTTTTCGAGGCCGGTTAGGTATCTCTTAATTCCATCCATATCAATGCCTTCAGGAACAGCATCTATGGCAAGATTCAGAGAATTACGGAGCAAAGACCAAGTGCCAACGAGGATAACAGCTACGATAAGAAGACTGATGAGAGGATCGATCACTAACCAGCCTGTGGCCATGATGACTATGCCCGCTACGACGACACCGAGTGAAACACCGGCATCGGCGGCCATATGAAGGAATGCACCCCTGATGTTCAAATCGTGCTTCTGGCCGGATACAAAAAGCAAGGCTGTGATGGTGTTAATAACAACGCCAATGGCAGCGACCGCAATAACGGTCATCCCATCAACCGGTTTTGGATTGAAGAATCGGCCAATGGCTTCCCATGTAATGCCGCCCAAGGCAACAAGTAATAATATGGCGCTGGCTAAAGAAGCTATTATCGTCACCTTGCGGAAACCATAGGTCCTTTTTTCTGTTGCGGCCTTCGCAGCCAGCAAACCGGCACCCCAGGCGAGCAATAGGCTTAGCACATCGCTTAAGTTGTGTCCCGCGTCTGCTATCAGGGCCAAAGATCCTGACGCAACCCCATAGCCTGCTTCAATGGCCACGAAAATAACATTGAGCACTACGCCAATAGCAAAGGCGCGATTGTAATTGCTTATTTGATGGTTGGGATCATGAGACATGTTCATTCCTGCTTGTTGAGGGTAACAATATAATTAATTCTCACTTTAGGTATACAAAAAAGGGATGATGTTGGTATAGGGTCGGGACAGATCAACCCCTTTAATGGCATTGAGCATCCCGAAGCTGATGCTGTGCCAAATCCGCTTTCGTATGAATTATTTTTTTTATTTATTTCCCCCTGGGATTTCAATCCATTCGTATGTCCGACCCGATGTTTTTAAAAATATTGACGATGTTACCTATGGATTTGGGTGAGGGGTCCCCATTTTCATTGGGTCACCTTCCACTGGCCATTAAGGAACAGGAGTTTGAGCTTTTCCGACGTGGTCGTGTCGCCCTCCTTTGCCTCGGATATGACGATGGCCGTTGTGCCGCTGATCGTAATCTCGACGATCTGGATATTCGGAGGAGTCATGGCCTTCAACATCTCGATGATCTCTTTCCCTTGCGGGCCGTCGAGTTGTTTGACCATATCTGAGACGATGCATTGTTTGAGGGCCGTGACATTGCCGGATAATACTGCCAGGTAGTAGGCGACCGCTACCTGGCCGGGGGCGCTATTAACTGCCCCAGATCCAGTAAAAGTCGGCACCGGTGGACGCCGAATTAAGGCTTCAAAGGTGGCATTGTATTGGAAGTTCACCCCCATGAAGTCGTCAGGGGCGGCCATCGCGAGCGTCCCGGCGATAGTCTGTCCGTCGAATATTTTTGGCGTGAACTTGTGCATGCCGGTCATGGAAGCCGATCCTTTAAAGGCGGAATGATAGATGGATCCCGAGACAGGGTTTTTTTCAGAATCGAGGACTACTCGAACGCCATGCAACTTACCTTGCAGCGCCAAATCGTTCAAAGCCATATCGTCCCGAAGGACATCTTCAAGAACGGGAACATCCGTCAGGATCACCTTGACGTCTTCCTTTTTTGGATCAAAGAAGCCCTTCTGAGCCACGGCGTAGGCATGAATGAGTTGCACCGTCTTGTCGTTTACGATCAGTTTCCCGTCAGCGAAGTCGTTCGCTAAGGCTGGAGCTGAAACAAATCCGAAAAACAGCATCAACCCAATTGCCAATTGTAGGGTTCTGGTAAGCAATAGCTTTTGAAACTCTTTCCCTAATTGACCAAGTTTCCGTAGTGTTTCCCTCGACCAGATGTTAGGATACAACTATTCAGTCAAAGAATCAACCGTGAGCGGCCTCGGAATGTAATTTCAATCCTAATGCGGACATTACCCTGTCTTTTTCTGCATTGACTCGCGGGTTGGGCTATGGGTAACATACTGACATTATCCGGCAATAATGCCCATAAGGAGGGGATACGATGGACGGTTTCAGTTCGGATAGAGCGCTCAGCTTCACGGAATCGGTGATACGGGAAATGACCAGGATCTGTATTGCCCACCAGGGTATTAACCTCGCACAGGGTTTTCCCGATTTTCCCGCGCCTGCAGAGATCAAGGAGGCAGCCGTTCGAGCCGTCCGGGAAGACTTCAATCAATATTCGATTACCTGGGGGACGCCTTCTTTGCGCCGCGCCGTTGCGGAGAAATTTGGCCGATACAACGGTCTTCGGGTGGACCCCGAAAGGGAAATCACGGTCTGTTGCGAATCGACAGAGAGCATGATTGCATCACTCATGGCCATCGTTAATCCAGGCGAAGAGGTGATTATTTTTGAACCTTTTTATGAAAATTACGGACCGGATTCCATTCTCTGCGGTGCTGTTCCCAGGTTTATTACGCTGCATGAGCCCGACTGGCATTTAGATGAAACGGAACTTACGAAGACCTTCAACAAAAAGACAAAGGCCATTGTTATCAACACCCCGAATAACCCCACCGGCAAGGTATTTTCACGGGAAGAGCTTACCTTTATCGCCGGACTCTGCCAGAAATGGGGGGTTGTCGCCGTAACCGATGAAATCTATGAACACATCCTCTACGACGGAGCAAAACACATCAGCA
The DNA here is from genome assembly GCA_049520575.1 of Thermodesulfobacteriota bacterium. Classification (GTDB taxonomy): domain Bacteria; phylum Desulfobacterota; class RBG-13-43-22; order RBG-13-43-22; family RBG-13-43-22; genus RBG-13-43-22. The sequence continues at coordinate 43,979 of JBEKPQ010000016.1, forward strand.
TTGCCTCTCTGTCGGGCATGGAAGAGATGAGCATTACCATCAATTCAATCTCAAAGACTTACAGCCTCACCGGCTGGAGGGTAGGTTGGGCTATTGCCTCCCCTGCCATTACCGCCTCCATCCGCAAAGTCCATGATTTCCTTACCGTCGGAGCACCTCATCCACTCCAGGAGGCAGCTGCCGAGGCTTTGAAAATCAGCGAATCGTATTACGCAAATCTGGCGGCTGAATATACGGAAAAGCGGGATTTCCTCTTTTCCGCCCTTATCGATGCAGGCTTTAAGGCTTTTAAGCCCCAGGGGGCATATTACATCATGACCGATGTGGGTCACTGGGAAGTAACCGATGATGTAGCCTTCGCCCTTCAGCTGATTAGGGAGGCCAAAGTGGCGACAGTACCGGGGAGCGCCTTTTACAGCACCCCCGAACTTGGCAGGTCAAAGGTCAGATTCTGTTTTCCAAAGAAGATGGAGACGTTACTTGCGGCCGTCGAGCGCCTTCGCAACTTCCGAAACAAGTAGGCTCAATAAAGAACGTATATGTGGTCGGGCCAGGCCAGCCCCTTTAATTGTATTGAGCATCTCAAAGCGGATGCTGTGCCAAACCGATTTCGCACGAATCCTTTTTGATATATTTCCCCATGCTTTCAATCCGTTCGAAAGATCCACC
>JBEKPQ010000017.1:0-44558 GCA_049520575.1 Thermodesulfobacteriota bacterium
GCCGGGATGCGGCTGATGGTCTGGCGGACGGCCTGGCGGCTGGACCGGAATGAGGATGCCACGCGGGATGCGGGGCTGACCAAGATGTATTGTGCCGACAAGACGATGCTGATCACGGATTATGGGGTACAGGTTTTGGGCGGACACGGATATATACGCGAACATCCGGTGGAGTTGTGGTTCAGGAACGGCCGTGGTTTTGACACCATGGAAGGACTGGCCATCGGCTGATTAAGGAAGAAAAATACTGAACTATACCCAGATATCATACAGCGAAGCTGAAACAGGCTTCCATCAATAAGGAGGAAAACCATGATTGATTTTTCATTTACGCCCAAAACATTAAAAGCCAAAAAAAAGTCCAAAGAAGCAGCAGAATTTTTAAAAAGCATTACCCGCTATTATGATGAATATGAACATGAAGAATTAAAGGAAAACGAAATAAAGACGGCTAAAGAATATGGGAAAGCCGTTATGGATATATTGGCTGAGCCCGGTCCGGGAGATGGGCAATTCCTGACGGGAATTATCAACAGCGAAGAGCGTTGCACCGGAGACCCGATGATGTCCCAGACCGTGGCCAATTTCGGACTCGGCAATGCGGCCATCCGGGCCGTAGCCACACCGGAACAGAAAGAACGCTTCGGTAATTTATTTTGCGCCATGGCCATCACCGAACCCGGTTTCGGTTCCGATACGGCCGCTGTATCCACCACCGCCAAACTCGATCCGGAAACGAACGAATGGATATTAAACGGCGAGAAAATCTTCGTGACCTCGGGCAAACGATGCAATGCCGTAGTAGCCTGGGCCACGCTGGATAAAAGCAAGGGACGGGCGGCCATTAAAAGCTTTGTAGTCGAGAAGTTTCGGAAGGGTGTAACCCTGACCAAGCTGGAACATAAATTAGGAATCAGGGTGTCGGACACCGCCTCGATCGTCTTTGAAGACTGCCGCATTCCTTATGACAACATCCTGGGTTCACCGGAGATTAAAGAGGCCAAAGGCGGACAGGGGGGCGCTATGGCGACCTTCGATGCCACCAGACCGGGAGTGGCCTCTCAGGCTATAGGTGTGGCCAGGGCCGCCTTGGAGTTCACCAAAGAGAAACTGGAAGAAGCGGGGGTTACCTTCCCCTATGACCGGGGGATCCATTCGTTGAGCGCTGTTCAGAAAGAAGTATTGGAAATGGAGGCCAACCTTGAAGCAGCCAGGCTTCTGGTCTGGCAATCAGCCTCTATGCTCGACAAGGCCCTCCGAAACAGCCTGGAATCATCCATGGGAAAGGCTAAGGCCGGTAAAGCGGCAACTCAGGTCTGCCAAAGATGTGTGGCCCTGCTCGGGCCTCTGGGATATTCGCGCGAATGGCTGACCGAAAAATGGATGCGGGACTGCAAGATCAACGATATCTTCGAGGGAACCGGGCAGATCCAGATGCTGGTGGTCTGCCGTCAGATCCTGGGGTTTACGCGCAACCAGTTAAAGTAACGAGTTTTTCCAAATAAAAAAATGCAATCTAAGACTCAGGGAACCTCAGGCTCCCTGAGTCTTATTATATTCCTATAATACCCAACCTGAACGACTCAAATCAGAAAAATATATAGACAGGATTTACTGGATAGATGGAAAAATTTCTCCTTTTTGTTAAGGTCTAGTGAGGAACCGGGTCCAGCGCCCCTCAGCTCTGCCCACTCCATGCCTGGTAAAACGGCAATCCAGCATATTTTTCCGACGGGATGGGTTATTCAACCAGATTTCGAAAACTTCTTTCCCGGTTTTAGGACCGGAAGCGATATTTTCGGCGGCTGCGGAGAAATCAAGATTCGCCTCTTCCCGCCGGTCGAAAGGTTCTTTCCTGTCAGGATTGGTGTGACTGAAAAAGTTCCGCGAAACCATGTCCTGGCTGTGGTTCAACGCGACGACCGCAATCAGGTCATCCCACTTCAATTCCGGACAACCAATATTGTCCCGCTGGGCATTAACCCAGCGTAAAAATTCCCGGATCTCGGGATCAACAGGTCCGGACCGGATCGGTTCTTCTTTGGAATAGCCCGAAGAAAACAAAAAAAACAGAATCAGAATACTGACTGCCGGCAGATACCTCAAGTACTCCTTGCCGATTAAATTTGATCCACCCGGAAATTTTCTTTTCATAAAGAAGCCGGAGTCATGTTCTGGAACCCAGTATCTCCAGCAGCCTTTCGTGAATATTATCAAATCCGCCGTTGGACATGATCAAAACCACATCACCGCTCTTCAGATGGTGTGAAAGGAATTTCAATATTTCATCCGTATCCGGAAAATAGCGGGCCTGTTTACCGGAAGCGATCAGTTCCTCAACCAATCGAACCGATGAAAATCGTTCCCCTTCCGGTATCTTTTCCAGTCCGGGGGCCTCCCGGATCAGGATCAGATCGGCTCCGTCAAAGGAAGAAACATACTCCTTTTGAAAAATATTACGTCGGCTGGTATTGGTCCGGGGTTCAAAAACGGCGATCACCCGCCGGTCTTGATATTGCGACCTGACGGCCCGGATGGTCTCCCGAACCGCAGTCGGATGGTGGGCAAAGTCATCGATCACTGTGACTCCGGCCCGGATCCCCTTTATTTCCTGCCTTCGATGGATGCCTTGGAACTCTGCTAATCCTCGGGCAATGTCCTCAGGCTTCAAGCCCACTTGAAGCAATACCGGAATCAGCGAAAGAAAATTCAAGGCATTATGTTCTCCGGTCATTGGGGAATTAAAACTATACCAATACTCACCGCGGCGATAGACCTTGAAACGGCTGCCGTTTTCATGGGTGGTCAAATCTTCCAGATGCCAGTCCCAATGGGTTTCAATACCATACATTTCCACCGGACAGGAGGCCAGGTGAATAATTTCCTGAATCCGGGGCTCGGCCCCATAAGCCGCCAATAATCCATCTTCTGGAAGAATGGACAGGAATTGGCCAAAGGCCTTCTGAATGGCCTTTATATCAGGGTATATATCGGCATGATCGAACTCGATACTGGTCAAAACTGCATAGTAGGGTTGGTAATGTGAAAACTTTGGACCTTTGTCAAAAAAAGCCGTGTCGTATTCGTCCCCTTCTATAACAAAGTAAGGCCCGCTGCCGAGCTGATAATTCCGTTCATAGCCTTTAAGGATACCGCCGATCATGAAAGATGGAGATAAACCGGTTTGGTCAAGAATAGAAGCCAGCAAAGACGAAGTCGTCGTCTTGCCGTGGGTCCCGGTCACCACCATAGGGATCTTGTTCTTGAGAAAAAATCGGGCCAGAGCTTGAGGAAGGGAAAGAAAAGGCAGATTAAGACGAATCAGTTCCTGAGCCTCGGGATTGACCTGGGTGATGACGTTTCCCACAATAACCAGATCAGGACGCACTTTTAGATTTTCAGGCCCGTAACCCTGTTTAACTTCTATACCCAGCTTGTCTAAAAAAGTGCTCATGGGCGGGTAAACTGCCTGATCGGAACCGGTTATATGGTATCCTTGCTCTTTAAGCATCCCGGCCAGAGAACCCATCCCAGTACCACAGATCCCCATCAGATGGATGTGTTTGATTTTTTCAGGAAGATAATTCTCCGTCAGGTCGATCATGATTTCCCCTTAAAAGGAACTTGGAATTTTTAGGGATTGTTATTTAGGCTTTATCTGCAGACTGCGCAGACGATTGACCGCCGCGGCGATTTCAAATAGCCTGGGTTTGGCCAGGTTTCCGTATTTATAAGGCATCAGAAGATCCAATCCTTTCTCGTCGATCTCGGCCAGGGCCTTTTCTAAGCCTTCCCTGAGGTAGGGACTGTTGTCCAAATACTTTGTTGCATAAAGGTGAATGAACCGGCCGATGGCCCGGGTTTGACCGGTTTCCACTAACTGTTCCAGGAAAGACAGGTCAATGACCTGTTCTCCGTAAACAATGGTCTCCAGGCCCTTGGCTTCGATGCGAACCTCTCTGTTCCCCCGGCTAGGATCAAAACTGTCCGGCTTGGGCTGACGGGCGGTAATTTCTCCAAAACTCTCGCCGCCTTCGGCAATACGTTGAACCGGAAACTTTTGGGCAATGGCCCGGGCTTCCTGGGTCACAGCAAAAGGGCGGTAATTATTCATCCAGATGACCGTATCGGCCACCTCAAAATAGTCGCCGGATCCTCCCATGACCAACAGGGTGGAAATCCCCAGATCCTGATAGAGCTGACGAACCTTATCGATAAAAGGGGTAATCGGTTCATGGGCCTTTTGAACCAGTTCCTGCATGCGTCGGTCCCGAATCATGAAGTTGGTGGCTGAAGTATCCTCGTCAATCAGCAAGACCCTGGCCCCCACTTCCAGGGCTTCCATAATATTAGTGGCCTGAGAGGTGCTGCCGCTGGCGTTGTCGGTGCTGAACCGAAGCGTATCCCGAAGTAAGGGAAGTGATTTGATAAAAGGGCTGATATTGACTTTTTCCACAAATCTGCCGTCTTCGGCCCTGATTTTTACCGTTGCGGCATCAGTGACCACATATTCCCGTCCATCTCCCGGGATATGGCTGTAGATCCCCAATTCCAGGGCTCGCAGGAGAGTAGATTTTCCCTGAAATCCTCCGCCGACAATCAAGGTGACCCCTTTGGGCAGTCCGAGTCCGGTGATCAATCCTTTATGAGGAAGCTGGAAGGATACGGTGATTTCCTGAGGGGGATAAAAGGGGACGGCACCCATGGTCAGCGGACGGGTGCTGATACCGCTTTCCCTGGGCAAGATCGCCCCTTCGGGAATAAAGGCCACCAGCCCTTTTTCGTTAAGGGCCGATCGCAGCCACTCCTGGTCCTCATAGGCATCGACAAAATGTTTAACCTTAAGTCCCATATTGGGAAACTGAAATACCCCTTGCTGAACAACCTTGGGAAGGTCTTCAAAAAATACGGATACGGCCTCCATGCCCTGTATGTTTCGACCGGCAGCAGGCAGGCCGACGGTCAGGCGCAGTTCCAGGGTTTCTCCGTCAATGGTTACGGCCGTTCGTTCCAGGATTTCCGGGCCGCCGGATTCGATGGCCAAATGACTCCTATTCCTTGTGTCCCGGTGTTTGGAAGAAGGGTTGGCAATGGCCTGCTGGACCTGCCGGCCGATAAAATCGCAAAACCCGATCCGGCGGGTCTTGTTTTCCCACAGGTCCAAAAATATCTTCCATTTTTTCAAGGAAAGGATTACCCGAAACCGGGACGGCGGGGCAAAAGGATCGGGTTGGACGCGATCGATAGACAGTTCATATTGGGAAAAAAGATAGAGGCCTTCGATATCTTGATAGGCCTTGTAGCCTTTATCATGAATACGGAACAGGGTCTTTTTCAAATCATCGGCTGGTTTCATGCCTTCGCTCCTAATGATTTTTTAAGATTAATATCAAAATCTGGACAGGGTGTCATTAAAGAAATGACCCAGTCCCTTTTTTCTCCTTGAACTTCCCTTTAGCATCTTTTATGCTCTCTTCAACTCAAAGGAATTTTTCTTTTATGAAGCCAATGCATAGTGTTGTACTTGATTCTTATAAAGAACACTTCAAGGAAGCCTTAAATAATTACGAAAGTATTTTGGTCATTTTAGATCAATTTGAACTTGAGCTTCCCTATGACGACAATGAGTCTTTCCCGGAGAATTGGCCGGAAGATCCCATGGTCCTATTGGGACAATATCTTGAAATCTTGGAACTTATTGAAACAGAGGAAGATGAGTTCCGATGCAGTGTAAATGATTTGGTTGAGAGCAACGGTGCAAAGTGGTTTTGGGGCAACAGGATGAGGCTGGCAGCGGAGATTGAATTTTGACGCAGGTTGTAGGCATGACAGTAAAAGCAAAAAATAAAAGAGGATAACCGTCCCCCTCTTATTTTATCAAGCCGTAGACTTTGATTTTTAATGCCCCGTGTGCCAGCATGGGGTTATTTACTAATTTATTTTATTAATAAATAATATAATAATTATTAATTGGACAAATGCTAATCGTTTCTTTATTCTTGCCAAAAAAATATTGACTATTTGAACAAAGCCCTTGAGAAAAATTGCCTCCATTGATATCGGTTCCAATACCTTACGATTATTAATCGTCGGAAAAAAAGGGGAGGGGTTTCGCCTGGTTTTCCGGGATCGAGAAATTGTTCGGTTGGGGCGGAATTTTTATCCTCACCGCCTTCTATCCGCCCAGGCCATGGAAGCCGCCGTTAAGGTCTTGAGTCGATTTAAGATCAGGGCCGAGCAGGAAGGGGTGAGTAAAATCATTGCTGCCGGCACTGGGGTCCTTCGAGAGGCTGAAAATAGTTCTGATTTTCTGGAAAGAATTGTCAGGGAAACCGGGATATCGGTTAAGATTCTTAAGGGGCCCGAAGAAGCCAGGATTATGGCTAAGGGAGTACTTTCCGTTTTTCTTTCAACCTTTGGGAAAACTATTATTTTTGATGTGGGCGGTGGGAGCACCGAATTTGTTGTTGTGAACGATGCGCAGATAGGCCGAAGGAGCAGTTTGCCTCTTGGGGTTGTGGGATTAACCGAACGGTTCTTGAGGTCTAATCCACCCAAAAAGAACGAAGCGGTTTCTCTGAAGATTCATTGCCAAAATATTTTAAAGAAAAATTTGCCAAAGAATGATAAAATAAATTGTTTAATTGGAACGGCAGGGACTATTACTACTTTAGCCGCAATGGTCAAAAAGCTTTCCAACTATGACCCGGAGAAAATCAATAAGACGGTACTGACCAAAGAAAATCTTATTGAATTATCAAAAAAGATCTTAGCTCTTTCTTTTAATCAAAGGGCCGAATTGACAGGTCTGGAAACGGGAAGGGCCGATATCATCGGAGCCGGTATTTTGCTGGTTTTGGAGGTTATGGATTATTTTTCCAAAGAGTCCCTGCTGGTCAGCGATGCCGGGCTGTTGGAGGGATTAATACTATAAAAAATGTTCAATGTTCGAGGCTCGGTTTTCAGCCAAACAGTTCAGAGTTAAGAGTTTGGAATTCGGAGTAAACCATTTGTTGTTCAGCATTATCCTTCGGAGTTAAAAGGGGTTGGTTTTACTCCGAACTAATAACTCCGAGCTAAAAACTGACCCCTTGAATCCTTAAATTCTGAATTTTTCTGAAAGGAGTTCTTATGACCACAGTGGCAAGTCCTATCCGGGACGGGTTGACCTTTGATGATCTTTTGCTTGAGCCGGCCTTTTCCATGGTATTGCCTAAGGAGGTCGATGTTCAGACCCGCCTGACCCAGTCTATCCGATTGCATATCCCCATTGTCAGTGCCGCCATGGATACGGTCACCGAATCCCAGACGGCCATCAGTATGGCCCGTCAAGGAGGTATCGGTATTATCCATAAAAACATGGGGATCGAAAGCCAGGCCACAGAAGTGGAAAAGGTTAAGAAATCGGAAAGTGGGATGATTGTCGACCCGGTGACCATGGGTCCGGATCAAAGGGTTCACGAGGTCCTGTCGGTCATGGAAAAATACCGTATCTCCGGGGTGCCCATTGTCAAAGGTCAAAAGCTGGTCGGGATCGTTACCAACCGGGATCTGCGTTTTGAGACCAACTTAAAGAAGAAAGTTTCCGAAGTGATGACCAAAGATAATCTGGTTACCGCCAGAGTGGGAATTACCCTGGAGGAATCCAAGGCCTTACTCCACAAGAATCGGATTGAAAAATTGTTGGTCATTGATCATCAGGGGAATTTAAAAGGTCTGATTACCATCAAAGACATTGAGAAAATCAGGAAGTTTCCTTTGGCTTCCAAGGATAATCTCGGTCGGTTGAGGGTTGGGGCCGCCGTGGGCGTCGGACCGAATCGCTTGGAACAGGTTGAGGCCTTACGACGGGCTGAGGTGGATGTCATTGTTTTTGATGTGGCCCATGGGCACACCCAAAATGTGATTGAAGCGGTCCGGGAGACCAAGAAACAGTATCCGGAACTCCAGGTCGTTGCCGGCAATGTAGGAACGGCCGAAGGCACCGAGGCCCTGATTAAGGCCGGGGCTGATGGGATAAAAATCGGCATTGGGCCGGGTTCCATCTGTACCACCCGGGTTGTTGCCGGGGTTGGGGTCCCGCAGATTACCGCCATCATGGACTGCGCCCGGTCGGCCAAGAAATACAAGATCCCCCTGATTGCCGATGGGGGGATCAAATTTTCCGGAGATATAACCAAGGCCCTGGCTGCCGGGGCTGATTTGGTCATGATCGGTGGCCTGTTTGCCGGAACCGAAGAGAGTCCCGGAGAAACCATCCTGTTTCAAGGGCGGACCTACAAAGTCTATCGCGGTATGGGATCCATCGAGGCCATGAAACAGGGGAGCGGCGACCGGTATGGGCAGGATGATTATGAAACCGAAGCCAAGCTGGTCCCCGAGGGGATTGTGGGCCGGGTCCCCTATCGCGGGCCTTTAGCCGATACGGTTTATCAACTGGTGGGGGGATTGAAGGCCGGCATGGGTTATGCCGGCTGCCGCACCTTGAAAGAACTCAGGACCAAGGCCCGTTTTATCCGCATCACCCCGGCCGGTCTTCGGGAATCCCATGTCCATGATGTGATCATCACCAAAGAGGCGCCGAATTATAGATTGGAATAATCAGTTCGGAGAAATTAGTTTGGAGTTCGGAGTGAGAAAAATTAAAGATAGTTGAATCAGGGTTATTTATTTAGAGCGAGGGACAAAGAGACCAGAGTGGAAGAAGACAAGTTCGATTTTGAGAGGCTGATTGTATACCAAAAAGGTTTGGAATACATCGATTTTGTTTATCAGACCACAAATCGATTTCCAAAGAACGAGATTTTTTGTTTAACGGATCAGTTTCGTCGAGCCTCTTCATCCATATGTTTCAATATTGCTGAGGGTAGTGGCGGAAGCAAAGCGGAATTTATACAGTTTCTTAAAATCGCCAGAAGATCAGCCAGGGAATGCGTAGCTATCGCGGAAGTTGCATTTAGGCAACAATATATTTCCCAAACAGAAAGAAAGAAAGAAATCCAGGAACTATTGCTTGGAGCTTTCAAACATGTTGAATGGCTTGATCAAATCTATTAAATAAACTATTTATAGCTTGACCCGTATTCTATTAATGATTTACTCCGAACTCCGAACTCAAAACTCCGAACTCTGTTAGGCGAACGACGAACGCTTTAAAAGGAATTCATGGACATTCACAGTCAAAAAGTACTAATCCTTGACTTTGGTTCTCAAACGACCCAGCTTATTGCCCGCCGGGTCCGGGAGGCCAGGGTGTATTGCGAAATCCATCCCTTTAACTGGTCCCTGGAAAAAATCAAGGCCTTTGATCCCAAAGGGATCATCCTTTCCGGAAGTCCGGCCAGTGTTTATGATCCCAAAGCCCCTGTTTCGGATCCCGGCATTTTGGAATTGGGGGTGCCGTTATTGGGGATTTGCTATGGTATGCAATGGATCACCCAGCAATTAAAAGGCCGGGTGGGCCGATCGGCCCACCGGGAATACGGCCGGGTGGAACTCGCATTTGTGGATTTTCAGGATCTCTTTTTCGGGCTCGACAAAGGAATTAAGAATCAAAGTCGAATCGTCTGGATGAGCCATGGGGACCGGATTGAACGTCTCCCCAAAGGCTTTTCGGTTATTGCTCAAAGTCAAAATGCCCCGATAGCGGCCATGCGCAATCAGAAAAGGTCCATCTTCGGAGTTCAATTTCACCCCGAAGTGGTTCATACTGCGGCTGGGAATCGCATCCTGAAGAATTTTCTTTTTAAGGTCTGCCGCTTGAAACCCCTTTGGACTTCCAGTTCTTTTATTAAGCACACTATCTCTCAAGTCCGGCAACAGGTGGGGGAGGACAAAGTCATCTGCGCCCTTTCCGGCGGCGTGGATTCCTCGGTGGTGGCCGTTCTGCTGCGTCAGGCCATTGGAAAACAGTTGACCTGTGTTTTTGTCAACAACGGCGTGCTTAGGAGTGGAGAGGCCGAAAAAGTGGTCCGGATCTTTCGGGGTCATTACCACATTCCCCTAGTTTATGTTGATGCCTCCCGGTCTTTTCTTTTAAAACTTAAAGGTATTATCGACCCGGAAAAAAAGCGGACCATTATCGGCCATGAATTTATCCGCATCTTTGAAGCCGAAGCCAAAAAGATCGGTTCGGTTCGTTTCCTGGCCCAGGGGACCCTCTATCCGGATGTGATCGAATCGGTCTCCTTTAAAGGCCCTTCAGCTACCATCAAGACCCATCATAATGTGGGCGGACTTCCGGTGCGCATGAAATTGAACCTGATCGAACCCCTGAGGGAATTATTTAAAGATGAAGTCCGAGAAGTGGGTCGCAATCTGGGTATGCCCGAAGAAATAGTCAGCCGGCAGCCATTCCCAGGTCCGGGGTTGGCGATACGTATTCTGGGAGAGGTGACCGAGGCCCGTTTGAAAATCCTTCGCCAGGCTGATACCATTGTTTGGGAGGAGATGCGAAAGGCCGATTTTTATACCAAGGTCTGGCAGTCTTTCGCTGTTTTGCTCCCCGTTAAGACCGTAGGCGTCATGGGGGATGAGCGGACTTACGAAAATGTCATTGCCCTGCGTATCGTTGACAGCCTGGATGCCATGACCGCCGATTGGAGTCGCATTCCTTACGGTCTCTTGGGTCAGGTGTCCAATCGGATCATCAATGAAGTCAACGGAGTCAATCGTGTTGTCTTTGATGTCTCTTCCAAACCTCCCAGCACGATCGAATGGGAATGATTATAAATCGAGGCATGAGGGATGAGGCAAGATGCCGGAATCTTCTATTGCGGATTGCTGATTTCGTATTGGGGAATGCAAAACGGTAATAGACAAGAAACCCTGCCGAATGCCGGTTAACAGTTCGGAGTATTTAGTACGGAGTAAAAACCAGTATACCGAACGGCTTAGTTGAGGGTTGAAGGGTTGACTCCGAACTCAAAACTTCGAGCTTATTTAGATAAACGATAAATGTTTTTATTTTGAACCTTGAACCTTAAATTTTGGACTTTGAAATAACGTTATGCCGCACGCCCCTTTTGTTCATCTCCATCTTCATACCCAGTACAGTCTGCTGGATGGAGAGATCCGGCTGAAAGGGTTGTTTGAAAAGGCCAAGGCCTTCAAGCTGCCGGCCATCGCCATGACCGATCACGGCAATCTTTTCGGCACGGTGGATTTTTATAAACAGGCCCAAAACCACGGATTGAAACCCATCATCGGCTGCGAGGTCTATGTGGCCCCGGGAAGCCGTCTGCAAAAAGAAACCCAGCCCCATCAGGAAAATGCCTTTCATCTGGTTCTGCTTTGCAAGAATGAAAAAGGATATCAAAACCTGATTCAATTAGTAACCCGGGCCTATTTTGAAGGTTTTTACTACAAACCGCGGATTGATCGGGAACTGCTGAAGGAATATCATAAAGGGTTGATTGCCATGACGGCCTGCCTTCATGGGGAGATTCCTTATTATCTCCTCAAAGGAGACTTCGACCGGGCCTTGAGCCATGCCCGGGAATTAGCCGAAATATTCGATCAGGATCGGTTTTACCTGGAACTTCAAAAAAACGATATTCCGGATCAGGAGATCGTCAACCAAGGCTTGCTAGCGATCCACCGTCAACTGGGTATTCCCATTGTAGCCACCAATGATTGTCATTACTTGACCCAGGAAGAGGCCAAGGCCCACGATGTCTTGCTCTGTATCCAGACCGGTAAGACCGTAGATGATCCCAACCGGCTGCGATTTTCCAGTAATCAACTTTACTTCAAATCCCCGGAAGAGATGGCTGTTCTCTTCGCTGACCTGCCGGAGGCCGTACAAAATACCTTGCACATTGCCGATCGATGCAATCTGGAATTGACCTTCGGTCATTCGCATCTTCCCCGCTATCCTTTGCCACAAGAAGAGACCATGGACAGCCGTCTCAAAAAGGATGCCCGTTCTGGTCTGGAAGAACGGCTGGCCGTGAAGAAACAACTGGATCCGACCTTCTCCGAGTCCCGTTCCCAAGAATACCAAGATCGTCTGGAAAAAGAACTGTCGGTAATCACTTCAACGGGGTTTTCCGGATATTTCCTGGTCGTTTCCGATTATGTGCGTTTTGCCAAAGATAAAAAGATCCCAGTCGGTCCGGGACGGGGTTCCGGGGCCGGTAGCCTTGTGGCTTACGCCTTAAAGATCACCGATATCGATCCCCTAGATTATGGCTTGATTTTCGAGCGTTTCCTGAATATGGAACGGAAGGAGCTGCCCGATATTGATGTGGATTTTTGTGTGGAACGCAGAGACGAGGTCCTAAAATACATCGCCGAGAAATACGGCCAGGAGCATGTGGCCCAGATCATTACCTTTGGTAAGATGCAAGCCCGGGCCGTTATTCGCGATGTGGGCCGGGCCTTGAATATCCCTTACGGCGAGGTAGATAAAATCGCCAAACTGATTCCCTCCGTTTTGAACATCACTTTAAGCGAAGCCCTGGAAATGGAGCCGCGGCTTAAGGAACTCAAGGAATCCGATCCGACCATCAAAGAACTGCTGACTATTGCCGAGGCCCTGGAAGGCCTGCCCCGTCATGCCTCCACCCATGCCGCCGGGGTGGTTATTTCTCCTCATCCGATTACTCAAACCGTTCCCTTGTATAAAGGGCCCAAGGGAGAAACCCTGACCCAGTATGAAATGAAATCAGTCCAAGATATGGGGCTGATCAAATTTGATCTTCTGGGACTGAACAACCTGACCATTATCGAGTATGCCTTGAGGACCATTATGCGAACACATGATCAACCCATCGATCTTTCTCGTATTCCCCTTAATGATCCGGCCACTTATGAGTTATTGGGACGGGGGGATACCACCGGTGTGTTTCAATTGGAAAGCTCGGGCATGAAAGACTTACTGCTCAGGAGCAGACCGCAAACCTTTGAAGACATCATTGCCCTCAACGCCCTTTACCGCCCAGGGCCTTTAAAAAGCGGTATGGTCGCCGATTATGTGAAAAGGAAACACGGGGAAGTGCCTGTGGAATATCCCCATCCGCTTTTGGAAGGGGTTTTGAAAGATACCATGGGGATCATTGTTTATCAGGAACAGGTCATGCAGATCGCCGGCCTGCTGGCTGACTATTCCATGGGAGAGGCCGACACCTTAAGAAAAGCCATGGGCAAAAAAATTCCCGAAGTCATGGCCCAACAGCGAACCCGCTTTCTGGAAGGGTCCAAAAAGAAACGTATCGACCAGAAGAAGTCCAATGAAATTTTTGACAAGATGGAAACCTTTGGTGGCTATGGGTTCAATAAATCCCACAGTGCCGCCTATACCCTGATCACTTACCAAACCGCTTATCTGAAGGCCCATTATCCCCTGGATTTCATGGTCGCACTGATGACCAGTAAGATGGGTAATTCTTCGGAGGTTACCAAGTGTATTGCCGAATGCCGGGAAAAAGGAATCGTGGTCCTGCCGCCGGATGTTAACTTGAGTCAACTGGATTTCACGGTTGTGGAAGATAAGATTCGTTTTGGGCTGGCTGCCGTAAAAAACGTCGGGGCCGGGGCCATTGAGTCCATTATGGAGGCCAGGGATAAAGGAGGAGAGTTTAAATCCTTGATCGATTTTTGCCGGAGAGTGGATCTTCGCCGGGTTAATCGGAGGGTGGCGGAGAGTCTGATCAAGTGCGGGGCCTTTGATTCCTTGGGGGTGGCGAGGTCCAGGCTGATGGCCTTTTTGCCTGAAGCCTTGGATATAGGACAACAGCGGCAAAAAGAAGAGACTGAAAGCCAGTTCAGCCTTTTTGCCATGGCCGGAGATGCGGGTTTGACCCGCCCGGATATAGAACCCCCTATGGTCGAAGAGTGGAGAGAAAGCCAGAAACTCTCCTATGAAAAGGAAATCCTGGGGTTTTATATTACCGGTCACCCCCTGACTCACTATACCGAGACCTTGCAAGACTTGAAAACAGTGGACATCCAAAACTTGTCTGAACTGGAAGATAAAGAAAATGTGCGTCTGGCTGGAATGGTTGCGGCCTTGAAAGAGATCAACAGCAAAAAAGGGGAGCGGATGGCTTTCGCCACGATTGAAGACCTGACCGGTTCCTGTGAAGTCATCATTTTTTCGGACATCTTTCGGAAATGTTCGCAGATATTGAAAGAAGAAGGGCCTTTATGGGTCAGCGGTATCACGACCAAGGATGAAAAAGGGATTAAGGTGATTGCCAATGATATACTCCCGCTGACCGAAGCTGAAGAAAAAATGGCTCAACAAGCGGTTCTCAAGATAGCGGTTGACGGCCTGACCCGGGATCAGATTTTATTGTTAAAGGATTTTTTAAAAGATCATGCCGGTTCCTGCCCGGTTCAGATATGCGTCTGCCTGCCTGATCAAAGTCAGATCCTTTTGAATCTTCCTGAAACCCGAACGATCCGGCCCTCGGTTCGATTAAGACGGGAATTGAAGGGACTTCCCTGTAATCCTGTTCTGGAAGTGGTGTATGGGTGAAAAAAGGATTCAAGGGATTAGTACTAAGTTCGGAGTTATTAGTTCGGAGTAAAACCAACCCCTTTTAACTCTAACGGATAATGCTGAACAATAAATGGTTTACACCGAACTCCGAACTCTTTACTCTTAACTGTTTGGTTGAAAACCGAACCTTGGACCTTAAACCTTATACCGTCCACTTTATTTTATGCCCGAATATCAAGAACGATTCTACCGCAGCAAAATCAGTTCTACGGATTGGATTTCTTTCACTGTCCAGGTGAAAGAAAGCGACCTGTGGGTGCGGGCCAGGAAAGATCTTTCGGCCGAGGGGTATGAACGGGTTTTTCAATACCGTCATGCCCTGGAAACCTATATCCACCAAAATCCCGATTTTAAGGATTCGCTTACGCCCTTAGGCCTGGATCCTCTGGCCCCATCCATTGTACAAGCCATGCTTCAATCCGGGCAGGCAGCCGGGGTCGGCCCGATGGCCGCAGTGGCCGGAGCCATCGCTGAGTTCGTCGGCAAGGATCTACTGGCCTTTTCCCCGGACGTTATTATAGAAAATGGAGGAGATTTATTTATCGTTTGCAACGAATCCTTGACGGTTGGTATCTATGCCGGGGAGTCTTCTTTAAGCGGACGGGTGGGGATTCAGTTGACCCCTTCCGGCAGGCCGGTGGGATTATGTACTTCTTCCGGGACCGTTGGTCATTCTCTAAGCTTCGGCCGGGCCGATGCAGTGACTATTTTATCTCCATCGGCCGTGCTTTCCGATGCCGTGGCCACAGCGGTAGGGAACCGGGTCCAGACTAAAAACGATATTCAATCGGCCTTGGATTGGTCACAAAAGATTCCGGACGTTGAAGGGGCTTTGATTATTTGCGGAGAGCAGATGGGGGCTTGGGGAGATTTGGAATTGGTGACCCTATAGAGTGTTTTGTTCGGAGTTCGGAGTTGGGAGTTAGGAAGAAGCATTCTTTAATGGGGGGTTTTTACTCCGAACTCTGAACTCTAAACTCCGAACTTTATTTTTTAGAAGCAGAGGATTACGAATATGAAAAATAACAAATTTTTATTCTTATCAATAATTATATTACTCGTCGCCCTTTGGGGCTGTGGGACGGTTCCTGTGGACAAAGGACACAAAGGTCCACCTAAAATCGCCCTGGTTTTGGGGGGCGGTGCGGCCAGGGGATTTGCCCATGTGGGGGTTATCCGGGTTCTGGAGCAGGAAAAGATACCTATCCATATGATCGTCGGGACCAGTGTAGGCAGTCTGATAGGGGCCTTGTATGCCTCTGATCCCAACAGTTTCAATTTGGAATGGCTGTCTTTCAGCATAGAAAAGGATGACATCTTTGATTATTCGGTGATTTATTCCAAAATGGGACCGGTGCAGGGGGAGCGGCTGGAAAAGTTCATCCAGACCAAGGTTAGAGCCAAAACCCTGGAGCAGATGAAGATTCCTTTTTATGCCGTAGCCACGGATCTGAACGAAGGAAACACCTGGGTCTTTGAAAAAGGTTCGGTGGCCAAGGCTGTGCGGGCCAGTTGTTCCATACCGGGTATCTTCCAGCCTCTGGAATTGGGCGGAAAGATGTATGTGGACGGCGGAGTGACCGACAATCTGCCGGTGGATGTGGCCCGGGCCAAGGGTGCCAATATCATTATCGCCGTCAATATCTCGAAAAATATCCGGAACCCTCAAGTTAACACCTTGATTGATGTCATTATGCAGTCCATCAATATCATGGGGCGGGAATTGGTTATCTTTAAATCTCGAGGATATGATGTTCTTATTGAGCCCAATGTGGGGGACGTGGGCACGACTGATTTTACGCAAAAAAAACGCTTGATGGATGCCGGTATCCAAGCGGCTAAACAGGCTATGCCAAAAATTCGGAAACTGATTGAAGAAAAATCGTAAAAGAAAGTGACGAGTGACGGGTGACAGGTGACGCGAAAAAGCCATTTCTTTTTTTGTCCGACACAGGTCGCCATTTTTTCTTAATAGAAAATGTGAGTAATTAATTTAATCCGAATATTTTCATCCAATTGACAAACCCATGAAAAAAGGTATTCATCTCTGGATAGGACTTGGTTGCCTGTTGATTTTTCAGACTGCCTTTTTTTTAAGAATCGAGTTGGTGACCACCTATTTTTATTCTCTGATCTGGTGGTCGTATATCGTCATGATCGATGGTATTATTTACCGGCTCCAAGGAAACTCGCTGATCGTCAACCGGACCCGGCAGTTTTTTTTTTAATCCCCTGGTCGGCGGCGATCTGGCTTGTATTTGAAGGATTTAATCTGATTTTGAAAAATTGGTATTATGTCGGGGTGCCGAAAGAGATTTTTTTGCGCTGGCCCGGATATTTTGTGGCTTACGGCACGGTCCTGCCCGCCATCCTGGAAACCCGAGATCTTTTATTCACTTTGGGGATTTTTGCAAAAAGTCGTTTAACCCCCATTCCGGTTCAGGATTCCTGGTACAGACCTTTGATTATTACTGGGACCTTGTGCCTAATACTCCCCTTGCTTTTCCCGCGATATGGCTTTCCCTTGGTTTGGCTGGGTTTTGTTTTTCTTCTGGAGCCTTTCAATCATCGCACCGGAAGGCCTTCTTTGTTGACGGATCTCAAGGGGGGGGAAATCGAAAATTTGTCTCAACTCTTGCTTTCCGGGATGATTTGCGGTCTCCTTTGGGAATTCTGGAATTATTGGGCCGAGGTCAAATGGGTTTACACCGTTCCCTGGATTGGGGATATTAAGTTGTTTGAAATGCCGGTCCTGGGTTTTTTCGGTTTTCTTCCTTTTGCCGTAGAATGTTTTGTCCTGGTTCATTTTTTGAGGTTGTTTGAATCCCGACCGGCAGGGAAAAAGAAAATTTTCTGGCAGGCCGTTCCCTTATGGCTTCTTTTCTATGGGGTCATGTTTGCAGCTATAGATTCTTACACTGTTCATTCGTATGGTCAGTAAACTCTCTTCTCGGGAGAATTCAGGAAAGATGAAAAAGGGGTCAAGGATTCAAGGAGTCAAGGATTCAAGTGAAAGGCCTGGAAGAAACAAAAAGCAAACATTTGAACTCTTGAATCCTCGAATCCTGGGACCCTCGACCCTTTCTTCTCCTCCTGTCAAAATTTATTTCATTAGCCTGGGATGTGCCAAGAATCAGGTAGACAGTGAGATGATGCTTCATCAACTGACAAGCAATGGTTTTTCTATCGCCCAGGAACCTGATGAGGCCGAAGTGGTAATCATCAATACCTGTAGTTTTATCGAGTCCGCCACCCAGGAAAGTATAGAAACCATTTTGGAGGCCGCCCGTTTAAAAAAAGAAGGGGCCTGTCAGATCCTGGTGGTCACCGGATGTTTCCCTCAAAGATATCAAGAGCGATTAATAATGCAAATGCCGGAAGTGGACCTATTCCTGGGGACGGAATCTTTTTTAGGTTTGACCTGGCATCTCCAAGAGTTGTTGACCGGTAAAAAAAAATCGAAAATGATTCTCAAACCCGATCCCGGACTCTGGGAAGAATCGCATCATCGTTTACTGACCACCTCCCCGGGAACGGCTTATTTAAAAATCGCCGAAGGCTGTTCCAATGGCTGCGCCTACTGTACGATACCTTCCATTCGAGGAAAATTCCGCAGTCGTGACCCAAAGGTGTTGGTACAGGAAGCCCAAGTCCTGGCCGGGCAGGGAATTAAAGAACTCATTTTGGTGGCCCAGGATACTACGGCCTATGGATATGATCTTCGTCAATCGGCTTCTTTGATTGACCTGCTTAAAAAAATTTTAAAGATCAAATCTTTTCAGTGGCTGCGCCTGCTATATTTGAGGCCGGAAAGGATTACCCAGGGTCTTTTGGATTTGATAGCCCAGGAAAAAAGAATTTGTCCGTATTTTGACCTACCGATCCAGCACATCAGTGACCATATTTTAAAGGCGATGAATCGGCCTTATGGGCAAAAGACATTAAGGGGCTTGATTAAAAAAATCCATAGCAAAGTACCTGAGGCAGCCCTACGGACCACTTTAATGGTGGGCTTTCCGGGTGAAAGGGATGAAGATTTTCAAGAACTGCTTCAATTTGTTGCCGAGACAGCTTTTGATCATCTGGGGGTTTTCAAATATTCCCCTGAAGAAGGGACCCCGGCGGCCGGCTATTCCGATCAGGTCCCGGAAGAGATCGGTCAACGTCGGATGGAGCTCTTAATGTCCAGGCAGAAAGAAATCTCCTTAAAGAAAAATCAAAGTCGGATTAGTTCAGTGGAGCCGGTCCTGATATCCGGAATCAGTCCGGAAAGCGATTTGTTGATCGAAGGTCGGACGCGTTTCCAGGCCCCGGAGGTGGACGGGGTGGTCTTTATTACCGACGGGGCACCCCAAACAGGTGAGATGGTTAAAGTGAAAATCACCGAAGCCCATGCTTATGATCTGGTTGGGGTAGCGGTCGACTAATTATTCCTCAAACCTGGCTTGTCCGGGTGATCTTTTACCCTTATTAATAAGTGCAAAATAGTCTGGATGAATGAGGGTACTTTTTCTTCTCCCTGATTTGTCCTAAAGACAAAAATGCATTCGGCACATCTATTTTATTTTCTACCCCTTTTTAGGCCATGCTCAGCCCGCAAGGTTACCAAATCATAAGTCGGCACCTCGATACACTCATTGGCTTTCCGCCTTCGTTTCTCGCTGGTGTCGCTCAGCCAAATTTGCCTCGGTTCCGGCTTGGCCCAAGTAATCTTAGTATGGACTGTTTTCCCGGCAGCCCCGAAAAGTCTTACGATCCAGGCCTTTCCATCGTCACTCGGTTTCAAGGCCGTTACCAGGACATCCTTTGAGTGCACATATAAAAGAGGCGCTACCTTCGGAACGGTGCCGCTGGCTTTGCGGACGACCAGGGGGTGGTTCAATCCGATTGCCAGTCGGAAAGCTTCTACAGGACTGGCCTGGAGATGGGGACGCAGGATGAAACGAAAAACCACAGGGCCTTCCTGATAGGCGCGATAATTCGTCCCCCAGTGGTTGTTCATAACCCAGGAATACAGTTTTTGCGTAGGTTCGATCTTCTTGCGCCAAACTCTCGGATCGGTTTGAGAATTGAGCAAGGTGGCTGTGATACCGCCAACCTGGACCAGAGGGGCATCCAATGTAATCCAGGTGATCCCCTGTTGCTCATTAGATATGTCCGCCCAGCGGCCCACCGTCAGCCAATTTTTACAGGACCCGGGGATCTGATCCCGTTCAGGCCGCATGGCCCCCAATGGAAGATCAAGCAATATTCGGCCGTTGGGTACATTAAAGGGAAAGGCAAAGTTGACACTTTCTTTCCCATTCTTTTTAAAATAATTCTTGACCCGCAGTTTTTCTTTATCGACGGTATCGATCATTTCGACATAATCAAAACCGGCTGCTAAGCGCACTTCGCGGGAAAGTTTATGGCAGCCTGGGGGGTGGGATTCAATTTTCAACGAGACCACCAAAGGACCGTATTCATTAATAGTGATTTTTGCCGGGCCATTGCCCTTGACTTCCGCTACATTGTCCCCTTGGAGGTAAAGGTAGTCGTTCACACCCTGCCCAGAGGTGTTATCCACAAAGTTGCCCTCGATGGTTTTAACCCTAAGCTCATTGATGCTCCCGGTCTGTTTATTAATTCGGAGATGTAATATTCCATTATCAAGTAGGGTCTCGGATGCAGTTACCTTTTTATCTACGAAGGGAGTCCCAACTGAAAGCCGGTAACGTCTCACGGAATAGGGCGGCAGGTCCTTGGCGACAAAAGCCAGTTCACCGCGATTCAATCGTTGAGAAGGGGTCGGGCGGCCTTGAAGGTCGGTGACCCGATCCCGATCAGCGGATAATTTCCTTGAAAGACAAACAAGATCCGTACGCGGCCAGGAGGTGGTATTGAAAACGTCAATTTCATAAGGAGCTCCACTGCGGGTCCATTGGCTGGGGCCGGTTTTGGAGGTTATCCCTTCCTCCTTCCGAGTGTCATACTCCAAGGCCCGAGCCAGCAGTTCTCGCGACTGATGATCCGCGAGTACGGCATATGCTTTTTTAATCTCCCACTGCGCTTTGCTTTTTTGGCTTTCCGGATTGGACACGCTGCAATCCGCGCCCCAGGTATGTTCAGAAAAGAGTAATATGTTCCGCCAGGCCTCCTCAAAAGCCCGAGTCGGGTATCCGGTGGGATCCAGCATGGCCCAAAGGGCTTCGGCTTGTGTCAGACGATCCGAACTGTTACGGTTCATTGCGGTTTCAGCCGCTGTTGAACCGGCGCCATCTTCCCAGTAAGGCGTCCAGTCTCCGCGTAGCTTGGGCAGGTGATCTCCATACCGCCTTTCGAAGGTCTGGAATGCCTCATGCGTAGAAGCGATTATGACTTTTGGCCATAGGTACCGACTGTTCCATTTTTTTACGAATTCACAGATGGAGGGATCAGGCGCGGCGTTATCTCCCTGACCGCTCCACCGTATATAGGCTATGTCAAAGGGATAGGCTTTTTGCTCGAGTTGAACTTGATACTCCTCAAACCTTTCAGGTGTCAATTTCCAGATCAGATGCGACAGGGCATAACCCTTATAAGGAATCCAGACCAGTACTTTTTCCTTTCCCGAAGAAGAAACCCAATAAAAGGGTCTGTTTTCCCATTGGACCATTAGGTCCCCGATTCGGTCGAAATAGTTTGGCGCTGTTGAAAGATATTTGATTCCTGCCTGAGCCAGGGCAGTGACCGTGCCCCAGGTGCATCCCGGCACATCACTGATCATAGCCGAATCAATTTTAACCCCAATGCGTCCGGCTAGCTTGGTCGAGAAACGGAAAATCCGCAAAAGTTCTTCCGGTCGACAAAGTCCCGTCAGTTCATCAAGATACATGCCGTTAAGGGCGACCTGACCTTTTTTCACGGCCCCGAAGAATAGGGCCCGCTGGGCCTGAGATGACCGGCGCAGGAGCAAATCCGCGGCCCAGAGGGTTTCCACATTCCAAACAAAACGTGAGCCCTTGGGATAGTGGGCGGTATTTCGGGCGTATTCGATCCCTTTCAATAAATTTTCCATCTGTTTTTGTTCGACCGTCGTTTGAAGGTCCGTGTAGCCGATATCGGTGTGTGAATGAGGTAAAATAAAAACCGTCATTTTACGGATTGGTTTTAGGGTTACCTTCTTGCTAAAAAATGGTTTATCCCCTTCTACGACAGCGATCTCCAATTCGGTATTCCGCTTGACAGCCGGAACGGAAACCTCAGCAACTTCTGAGACCTTCCGGAGTCGGACCTTCACCGGTTTGTTTTTTCCCAGATGAATGGAGACTTCTGTGGGATGACCAAAATGCCAGAAGTTTAGCCGGATATTTTGCCTTAAATGACCATTTTCTTTTTGCAGGACGTGTAGGGGATGAAGCCCAACAATCCGAGTTTGTTTTGATACGGGTTGTAATTCAACACCTCTCGGCACTTCCAGTCCAAGCCAATCGTACAAAAAATAACTTCCTCTGATGTTCGTGATGTGAATTTCATTATCACCGGCTTTAAGGTCTCGAACGCCAAAGGAAATATTGAAGTTGTAAGGTTTCCCCTCATCGGGCTGTCCCTCGGGAAAATCATCTCCTGCACCCCTGGCTAATTTCTTATCAAAAACCCGGCCATTAATCTCTATTCGTACCATCACCGTGTGTTTATGGGTGTCTGTTAATTTGACTTGGAGTCGGCATTTTCCCCGGCTTGGGAGGGACTTCAGACCAAAAATAATACGGAAGGTATGCTGTCGATTCTCCGCCCAAGAGTTTGCAGGACCGGGATGAACATAAGGCCAATCCGTTCGGCTCTCGGATTGACCCACGACAAATAGTCCGTCTTCCTTAAATTCTTTATAGTGGTTTGGGGACAGGGCGAATTCCAGATTATTCCGGTCGGGTTTGCCGATCTCCCAAAGCAAGACCGGAGTCGGGTTGGTTATTAATAACCAGATAAGCAGCCATACGACGGTTATCGAAACGAAGGCACACGCGCCCAATTTGACAGGCCTGGAGGTGAATGATTTCAACATCATGCTTATTTTACATTTTCATTTAAGGGTTTTTATGGATACCGTTGATTTCGGAATATATCTTCCGGCCCTGGGCGGTAGTAATAAAAAACTCCAGTTCCTTTCTGAGGCCTGGACTCGGGGTAAATGGTATTCTCTGTATGCTCATCTGGGGGTGCCTTCGGAAGTTTGAAAAGAAATTTTTTTGATTCGAAAGAGTATAAAATAAGGTTAAAATGAGAGTCAAGGAGAAATACCGGAAAGGCCAAAGGTGGATTCCTCTCCACCTGTTCTGATTACTATTACTTTATCCATTCCCTTTTTAGACCATGATCTCTCTTGATATCGGGCCACAAAATATTATTCCTACGGTCTTCGGCATGGGGCAAAAATAGTCTTGTTGGGTTTTTAACTTTTTTGTCCTTTTAAAGTCTTATTTAAAAAAACCAGTTTGAACCGGTTGCCTGTTTCAGACTGGCCGGGAGAATAGAATATGAAAAAGATCATTAGTCTGTTAAGCATCCTTTTTGTGTTAACCCTATTTGTGCCGCCTAAACAGGCCGAGGCTTTCCGTGGGTCTGGAGGATCTCGTGGACCTGGCGGGCAGGGAGGATATAGTGGATCTGGCGGGCCTGGAGAGTATAGAGGACCTGATAGGTATCATAGTCATGGTGGGTATGGAAGGTATGGGGGGTTCTTTCCCGGATTGATTATCGGCGGTGTGGTAGGATGGGCCTTGTGGCCGGGTTATTATTACCCTCCGTCATATGATTATCCTCCTCCACCCGAAGGAAATCAGGCGCCACCGTCAGCAAGCCAAGGATCGGATAGCCGGATGTTCATCTACCCCCGGCAAGGTCAGAGTGAAGAGAAACAGGCCAAGGATTTTGACGAGTGCCACATCTGGGCTGTGAGCCAGACAGGCTTTGATCCGAAAAAGCCATTCGAGGGCGCACCCGACGCTCAGAGGATTCAAAAGAGCGCAGACTATCTTCGGGCAATCTGTGCCTGCCTTGATGCCCACGGGTATACCTTAAGATAGTAAAGCCCAAAAAAATCATCCTGCACGCCTCGCAGCCCGCCGGATGGTCATTCCAGACAAGGGACTCTCATAAAAATCGTAGAATGGGATATCCTATCATGATACTGGCATGGGCCATCAAACCAGGCAAAACTATTTTATTCTAAAAGGAAAATATAAAGTCAACCTTCCAAAGCCTTTCGAATGGATTGGGATAATTCTCCCATATCGATATCAAGAGACAGGGGCATCTCCCTTAGATATAGCTACAGCAAATTTACAAAATTTTTCCCAAGTACTGAAATCATACCACCACTTGAACCCCATATCCTCAATCCCACACTCTTTTAGTTCCTGAGTCAGTTCAGAAAGCATCATAAAGAGGGAGTTCTTTTTAGGGGAATCGGGATACCCCGTCTTTTCAGGATCTTTTCCTAAACTTCCCTCCTGGTAAACCGGGTGTCCCAAATCCCCTTTTAGAAAGCCGTACCCGGCTTTGCTCTCAATAAGTGCTTTAAGCCCCAAATAGAGAAACTGCTGTTGTGAGAAGGTCAGATGGTTAAACATATCGATGCTCCTTGTTCTTTATCGAAAGGTTCTTTTATTCCGCAATCCGCAATCGGCAATCCGATAATGAACGCCTATACCACCTGCAATTTTTCCTTTCCATCACTGGAAAAATAGATCAGCCCGTTCTTCAGCTCTCTTTGGACCAGGCCCTTATTCTCCAGATAGATCAAATGGGAGATGGCTTCGGCAGTGGCAAACCATTTTTGCATAACCGGAAAATCGTCCCAGGATTTGGCCACAATATCCCAGGTCATTTTCGAGGCCGTCCAGTAAGCGGTGAGGGTTTCCTCTTTAAGGATGGAAATCACTTCGTTGGCCCGGATACGGTGATGTTCGAGCAATTCCAATACCCGTTTTTTAAAGTCGGTAATAAAGCTCCGGTGACCCGGAAGGCATAAGGTTACCTCCATCTCATACACTTTTTTAAGGCTCTGGATATACAGGTCAAGGGGATCAAAGTCATCGGACCAGTTCTGAATGTTGGGGGTGATGTCACCCAGTACATGGTCCCCCGAGAAAAAGATCTTTTTATCCCGCTCATACAGACACACATGACTTAAGGTATGTCCGGGTGTGGATACCACTTCCAAAGTATAATCCCCAACTTTGAAAATATCTCCAGCCCGGGTAACCTGGTAATCCACCACGGATTCCGGTCCATACTTAAAACCGGGATGATTCACCATCGCAGACTGGAGTTCTTCGTCGGGGAAGCCGCTCTTGGCGGCATAATCCCCCATGGGAGACCGTCGGGCATGGGGCGTAGTGCCTGCCTTTAATCTGTAGGCATCGTCTTCTCCCATATAGGCCCTTGACCCTTCCCTCATCAAACCGGCCACCATTCCCTGATGATCGGCGTGCAAATGGGTGATAAAAAAGTCCGTTTTTCTCAGATCCACTCCCAGTTCTTCAAGCCCCGGTTCCAGGACCTTTTTACAAGCTGGGCGGTTCATCCCCGTGTCAATGATCAGGTTCCGGTCATCTGAGGTAAGGATATATGAGTTGATCTCTTTGAGGGGGTTCCCCGGCAAGGGAACGACAATTCGGAATAATCGAGGTAAAATCTCTTCCATAATCAAAAATCTCCTTTAATAGAATAGACAAATTGAATGTTAATAATCAGGCCCACTGAAACTCGTTGGGAAATGATGGTCAAAGATTGGATTGTTGCGGAATTTTCTAATCCCGATTTATTTTTTATCCTTGTAACACAGGTTCATGCTTTCTTTCAAGTTATGCCGGTTTAAGGAGTTAGGGGGAGAATCTCCTTAGGATGGAAAGAGCATAGAATAAGCTAATGGAAGGGTCAAGGATAAAAATAAGGAGAAAAAATCGAGATAAAAAATCGAATCCATTTTTCTCCTTGATCCCACCTTAGTTCTTGCCCTATACTCTTTCCATCTCAACAAACTTTTTTATTATTATGCTGCAAGGTCGAATCGATATTCATCACCATGTTATCCCGCCTGCCTTTTTAGAGGCGATGGCCGACAAGGGGATTAGTCAGGTAGCAGGCGCACCTCTGCCAAAGTGGACGCCCGAAGTCTCGATTGCGGTCATGGATATGAATGGGATTCAGACCGCGATAACCTCTATTTCCGCGCCGGGAGTGTATTTTGGGAGCGTAACGGATGCCTGTGATCTGGCACGTCGATGCAATGAATTCTCTGCGGATATGAAGGCCCGATATCCTGGTCGCTTCGGTTCATTGGCCGTATTACCTATGCCTTTCACCGAACAGGCCTGCAAGGAAGCCGTCTATGCCCTCGACACCCTGCAGGCAGAAGGCATCGGATTGCTGGGCAGTACCGAGGGAAAGTTTCTCGGAGATCCCGCCTATGAGGAGCTGATGGCCGAACTGGACCAACGCCAGGCCGCCGTCTTTATACATCCGAACCTCCATGCTACGAGCCAGGCTATCGGGCTGAATGTGCCGGGGTTCCTGATCGAGTTTCTCTGTGATACGACACGTGCTGCGCTCAATCTGATTGTTTCCGGGACCATAGAGAAGTATCCCAATATTCGATGGATACTTGCCCATGCCGGGGGGTTTTTGCCCTATGTGGCCTGGCGGGTTTCTCTGGGAAATCTCATGCCGGAGGTCAACCAACATGCTCCCCAGGGGATGTTGACCTATATTAAACGCTTTTATTTCGATACGGCCTTGTCTCCTTCTTCATCCACCATGGCTGCTCTTAAGGAGCTTGTTGAGCCGGCCCACATCCTTTTCGGCAGTGACTTCCCTTTTGCCCCCGCAGCAATTTCTGCACTTCAAGTGCAAACATTGGATTGCTCTCCCCTATGGGATGACAACACCAAATATGGGATCAACCGTGGTCATGCACTCAGTCTTTTTCCCGCCCATAAAAGGGTTGATGAGGTTGTCTCACCACTGCCGGTCTCTGGGCAGCAATCTTTCAGCGTTCGTATTAAGCTGGTCTTAGCAAAACCGTTGGTCGCTTTGGCTGACCGCTTGAGGAACAAGTAAATCGGCACTTGTTGTAAATGAAGCAACAGGCCGGCCTTGCAGCGCAGGATCAATTTTTATAGCCGATATGGGCCCAGGTCCCGTTTCTTTTTCCGGGGCCTCAAGCAGAGGTTCATTATTTGGGGTGGTTATGACATTACTACCTTAGAATTCAGCTATATTTTTGGCCTTTATATATCCTGTTGCCCTTTGTTTATTTTTCTTTTATGATTGTTGCCGAATATGGCGAACAGCCAGCCTTAACCATCGGCCATAAAAAGCCCCATCCTTTTTTTGCCGATTTATTGAAAGCGGACCGCTTATCCCGGTTAATTAAAGGGTTATGATACCATGAAACGTTTCTTCTTGATCGTTATGCTTGTTTGCTTAAACAGCGCCCCCGGCCTGGTCCAAGCAAAACAACTCCCCCTTTGGGAAGCCGGCATCGGGGGGACCGCTTTATTGATGCCTGATTATCGAGGATCCGACGAATACAGGGGATACCTTCTCCCTTTCCCTTGGTAAAGGATGAAAAATAGGGAAGTGGCAGAATAGAGGCAAGTCATCTGAAAAACAGTCCAAGCGATAAGGTAACAGCATTTATGCCAGTATTCTCGTGATTGAGTCCGCCATTGGAGACGTGATATAAACGGATGGCGGAGAACCACGTTGTATCTCCAATGTGATACTCGGTTCCAATACCAAGTTGAGGATTGAAGTTGACCCGTAATCCTTGACCTTCAACCTGAAAGTCGGTGTAGATAATGCCGATGCCTCCCTCTACGTAGGGGTGGAAAAATTTAGTGTCGAGACACCTCAGATAGTAAAGGTGGAATATGTTGGCCGAGGTTATAAGGCGTGTGTATGGCCCTGACGTTACGCCTGCTGTCAGTTCCACTTTGAGTTTTAGTTGCTCCGGCGGTTTACGGCCCCACATCTTGGGGTGATTGAACAGGCCAATACCGGAGAGAAGGGCAAACTGGATGTCTCCCCCGGGAGTGTAAGTTGTGCCGCCTGTGATCGCGAAGCCATAGTGGCCCAGAACCGGCTGGGTCGTATCGGTGTCCTGTGCGAAACATATCGCGCAACCGAGAAACAGAAAGAAAACAAGTATGACAAATGAAAGAAGGAGAGTTCTATACAAAGTTGAAATCGTGCCCACCAGACTAAATTGGTAAGAAGTTGCTTTTTGATGGAAAGAATATAAAGAATATAAGGAAAGAAAAAGGCATGGTCAAGAAAAAAATAGCTCTTAAGGCAAGTGGACAAAGGATGTCTTCTGAAGAAAATGGAACAATGCAGGGCTGGCCCTTAAGAATAGCCTGTTAACGATTATCATTTGAATTCTTCTCTTTTTTCAAAAAGGTATTGGTTGGTCTGTTCGTTCGGGCCGAGAATTTACAAGGGACTGCTTTTTCCGAAAGTCCCTTGCTCAAAGCAAACTTCTCCGTCATGGGCGGACTATATTTTTCCTGGATTTTTATGAAATCCAAGACCCTGGTCGAGGCCGACAAATAACCGTTCCTAACCGCCTTATTATCTAGGCACAGACCGGACATTCGGGATTTGGTTCAATCCGGACTTCTGAAAAACGCATCTCTAGCCCATTATAGATGAGAAGCCGTCCAGTAAGGAGTTTTCCAAAACCAACCAAATATTTAATGGCCTCATTGGCTTCGATCAGGCCGATAATTCCCGGGGTAGTCCCTAAGACCGGGAATTTCTGCGGCGGAGGGGCTTGAGGGAAAAGACATTTTAAACAAGGGGTCTGTCCGGGCTGGATAACGGTGGTCATGCCCATCATACCAAGGATGCCTCCATAGATAAAAGGGATCCCCTGACGTAATATCTGTTGATTGATCAAATAACGGGTCGGAAAATTATCCAAGCCATCCAGGACCAAATCGCACCCGTTCATCAATTCGGGCAGGGACTCCTCGTTAATCTCTTCTTTCCGGATCTCCAGGTCAATCCCTGGATTTAGTTTGGACAGTTTTTCTTTTGCCGATTTCACTTTGGGACTATTGATGTCCGATTCCCAGTGGAGGATCTGCCGGTTTAAGTTGCTGAGATCCACCTGATCCTTGTCCACAATTCGCAAGGCGCCTACGCCAACGGCGGTTAAATAGTAGGCGGCAGCCGAACCCAGGCCACCAAGGCCGGCAATCAAGATCCGGCTTTTTTTTAATTTTTCCTGCCCTTCTTCCCCAAAATCTTTAATCATGATTTGCCGATTATAGCGAAGGGCTTCCCGGTCATCGAGCATCTGGCACCTCCTTTGGGTTTTTCATCGAGCCTATTATCTACCACTGGAAAAAATTCGGTCAATCTTTTTATGTCTTTGTCCCCAATGTCTTTTCCACGGCTTCCGGTCAAGAGGGATTAGTAAAAACTGCCTAACAGATTGTAATTTCTTTTGTTTTATACAATAGATTCTGACCGATTCCCTTGTTTAAAAAAATTATTTGACCTTTGGAGAAAAATACTCTAAGCTCCCCATTTATTTGAAGGCCCAAAGCCTTTAATCCATCCAAGGATAATCCCAAAGACTAGCAACGCGTTGGTTTTTGGTAAAAAATTATCTATCGAATAAGGAGGAAAAATCGATGTTTCAAGTTACGGTTGACACCGACAAATGTACGGGAGATTCCAATTGTGTGGATACCTGCCCGGTTAGTGTTTTTGAACTGCAGGATACCAAGGCCGTCGTCATCGATATGGACGAATGCCTGGGCTGCGAAAGCTGTGTTGAAGTTTGTGAAAGCGGGGCTATTACCGTAAAAGAAGTATAGCCTTTCCGATCGTTTTTTCGTTTGGAACAGGTCAGGGAATTCCCCGGCCTGTTCTTTTTTATGGACCTTTCTTCCCTAACACCATCACAAGAGCAGGCGGTCAAACATCGGGGAAGCCCCTTGATGGTTTTGGCCGGGCCCGGGACAGGGAAGTCCAGAACCCTGACCTTTCGTATCGCTCACCTGATAGAATCTGGAATCGCCGGCCCTGATCAAATACTGGCCATCACTTTCACCAATAAAGCCGCCGAGGAAATGAGGTCCCGGATAGAACAACTCTGCCGATCGATTGAAAGTTCTTCCCTTCCCTGGATTTCCACCTTTCATGGCTTTTGTTTCCGCTTCCTTCAAGAGCATCTCTCTACCCCTTTTCAATTGTTATCTGAAAATGAGGCCTTGGCTTTTCTCAAAGAAACCGTCCGGGAACAATTCCCCGACTTCCCGACCCAGTCTTTAAAGGATTTGGCCCGGCACATCTCCTGGGCCAAGAATGCCTTGATTCCACCAGATTCATCAGAAACATTGCCCTATTGGGATACCTATCCAAAGTGGCCTTCCTGCTATCAAGTCTTTCAGAAAAAGCTAGCTGATCACCAATTTTGGGATTTTAATGAACTCCTTATTCAAACCGTTACCCTCATGGAAAGAAATCCTGACCTGAAGGCTGTGCTTCAAGCCCGATTCCCCTATGTATTCATTGATGAATTTCAGGATATCAACTTTTGCCAATACCGGCTCTTTCAACTATTGACCCAAAAAAACGGGGAATGGATGGTTATTGGCGACCCCAATCAGGCTATTTATGGTTTCCGGGGGGCCAGCGCCGATTTTTTCTCCCGCCTCCAACAAGATTGTCCCTCTTTGACGGAAATTGTTCTTAGGGAGACTTTTCGACTGAACCGGACCGTCCTGGCAGCTTCGTCTCAGGTCATTAGGAGTTCGACCCGGAATTTAATCTCAAACCGAAAAGGGGAGCCCTCATTTCCCGTGGTCATTCTGTCCTCGGCGGAAGAAGAAGGGGAATACATCACCCGGATGATAGAAGAAGAAATGGGTGGATTGAGCCTGTCAGCCAAAGGGCCGGATTCTTTTTTTAGGCAGAACCAGCCCCGAAGTTTTGCCGATTTTGCTGTTCTTTACCGCCTTCACGCCCAGGGGGTACTGTTGGCCAAGGCCTTTTCAAAGAAGGGGATCCCCTTTAAAAAGATACAGGAAGTGCACTGGGTGGAAAGGCCGGAAATTCGTGCCTGCTTGACTTTGCTCAAGGCTTTACCCTCTTTAGAGGTTTCCCCGGCGGAAGCGGTAGAAGAGGTTGTTTCCCAGGAAAATCCAGAAGTTCATCCGACCACGGCCGAAGGAACTGAAGCCTTGAAAAAGCTTCGTCTCTGGGCGGCCATGTTCAAAGGTCGTCTGGGAGAATTTATTGAGGTCCTTTCGATTCAAACCGGACTGGATACCTATGAACCGGATCAGGAAACCGTTAAACTTTTGACCCTTCATGCAGCCAAAGGCTTAGAGTTTCCCATAGTCATCATTGCCGGTTGTGAGGCTAACCTTCTTCCCCTCTCTTTGCTTAAGGAATCGGATCTGGAAGAAGAACGGCGTCTTTTTTATGTGGGCTTGACCCGAGCCAAAGAAAAAATTATTTTGACCTGGGCCCAAAAACGAACTTTATTTGGGCAGAAACTGGTCCAATCCCCTTCTCCATTTCTAGAAAATATTGAAGCTATCTTAAAAAATCAAATTAATATTGCGGGGGCCAAACAATCGAAGAGGTCCCAGAAAAAACAGATGTCTCTTTTTTAATGGGGAGCACTCTTTTCGGTTTAAAATTATCGACTTATCTTGACAAGAATCCAGGAGATGATTATCTGTTAGCTGAAAGCATGTTGTTCAGCAATGGCGAAGACCAAAATATTATAAAAAGGGGGTGTTCCTATGTTTGACCTTGTGCCATGGGAAAGGACAAAGACCTTGTCCAAGTTAAGAAAAGAAATGGATGAGTTGTGGGGCCGTTTTTTCGGGGATGCCGGTTTTCCGATCTTCTCAGAAGCGGCCTGGGCACCGGCTCTGGATGTCAAGGAGACAAAAGAAAACATAGTGGTCACCGCTGAAATCCCGGGTTTAAATGCCAAAGAGGTGGAAGTGACCATCAGCGGTGATTTGCTGACCATTAAAGGGGAAAAGAAACAGGAAAAAGAAGAAAAGGACGAGTCTTATCACCTGATCGAACGACGTTACGGCCCTTTTTCCCGGAGTATCCGGCTGACCACCGATGTAGATGCAAAAAATATCAAGGCCTCTCATAAAGAGGGGATCCTGACCATTACCTTGCCTAAAAGCGAGAAGGCCAAAGAGAAACAGATTAAGATTAATGTAGAATAAGACCGGAAATGCAACCGAGGACGAAAAGGCCGTATCATCCGATGCGGCCTTTTCGTTTTAAACTCTAATACCCGTTGTGGGTGGGCACCAAGAAACAGGAAAATTTTTATAGGGATTCAAGGGGTCAAGTGATTAAAAGGTCCAATTTTAAACCTATCCTCATTGCTTTTTTTCTTGACAAAGGGGTACTTCTTCCATTAAATTACTCACTATTGAAAGGCAATTAGGGCGAAATTGATGGGAAAAAGACTTTATAGCTATAATATTTGGTATTATTTTTATTATTACTTTCCACCGGTCTGCCCATCGCTTTGGAGGACTTAAAGAAACTTAAAAAGAAAATAAATCAAAAAAAGC
Source organism: Thermodesulfobacteriota bacterium (assembly GCA_049520575.1). Classification (GTDB taxonomy): domain Bacteria; phylum Desulfobacterota; class RBG-13-43-22; order RBG-13-43-22; family RBG-13-43-22; genus RBG-13-43-22. The sequence continues at coordinate 32,101 of JBEKPQ010000017.1, forward strand.
CATGGGGAGACGGAAAGAGAGCTCCACATGGCTTTTTTTTTAGTTTGAGTTAACCCGGGAGCAACAACGTCGACCCAGGTCGCTTGAAAGGAGTTAACCATGGTGATCGTGATGAAAAAAAATGCCACGGGAGATGAAATAGACAACGTTATTAAATGGATTGAATCCGTAGGATACCAGACCCACCCCTCTCGAGGTGTGGAACAAACCATTATCGGGGTGGTTGGAGACGACCGGGGCAAGGCCCAATTAAAATCCGTGGAGTATCTTCCCGGAGTGGAAAAGGTCGTTCCCATCCTGAAACCCTATAAACTCGCCAGCCGGGAGGGCAGAACGGGGGATACGATCGTTCAGGTCGGTAATGTTGAAATCGGCGGCCCGGAATTTGTTGTCATGGCCGGCCCCTGCTCCATTGAAAGCGACGAACAACTTATGGAAAGCGCCTACATCATAAAGAAGGGGGGGGGGCATATCCTGAGAGGCGGGGCTTACAAGCCCAGAACCTCTCCCTACAGCTTCCAGGGGCTGGAAGAAGAAGGGCTTAAGATGTTGAAAAAGGTCCGCGATAAAATGAATATCCCAGTGATCACAGAGGTCATGAACACAACAGAGGTTGAATTGGTTGAAGAAAACAGCGACATCCTGCAGATAGGGACCCGGAACATCCAGAATTTCCCTCTCTTAAAAAGAGTCGGTCAATCCCGAAAGCCGGTCCTGTTAAAAAGGGGCATGATGACCACAATCGAAGAGCTTCTGATGTCCGCTGAATATATTCTTGCGGCCGGGAACGATCAGGTCATCCTTTGCGAGCGGGGCATCCGAACCTTTGAAACCGCCACCCGGAATACCCTGGATCTTAGCGCCGTCCCGGTTTTAAAGGAACTGACCCACCTACCGGTTATCGTCGATCCCAGCCATGCCACCGGCCATTGGAAATATGTCCTACCCTTATCCCGGGCCGCCTTGGCTGTGGGAGCCGATGGATTGCTCGTCGAAGTGCATCCCCAGCCGGAAAAGGCCCTCTGTGACGGTGCGCAGTCCTTGAGGCCGGAAAAATTTTATCAATTAATGGAAGAATTAAGAATGTTACAAGGGGTCTTAAGAAAAGGAACAGGAGTTTTGCAATGAATCAGATCAGGGTTAATTTAGACGCCCAAACCCCTACTCATTATAAAATCTATATCGGTCGGGATATTATAGATCGAATAGGGGTTATTTTAAACAAAGGGGACTGGATCAACCGTTATGTCATTATCACCGATTCCCAGGTGAAGACGCTTCACGGGGAAAGGGTGCTGGATACCTTAAGAAAGATGGATCTCAAAGTAGATCTGATCAATTTTCCCGCAGGGGAGAGTTCAAAAAACATACAAACTTCCCTTCAATTGGCGGACAACCTGATTGCCCTGGGGGCGGACAGACATTCCGCCCTGATCGCTTTGGGAGGAGGGGTGGTTGGGGATATGACCGGGTTCATTGCCTCTATTTATATGAGGGGCCTTCCTTTTTTTCAGATTCCAACCACCCTTCTGGCCCAGGTGGACAGCAGTATTGGAGGCAAGACCGGTATCGACCTTCCGGTCGGGAAAAATCTCCTGGGGACCTTCTATCAGCCCCAGGCGGTTTTTATTGACCTGACCTTTCTCCAAACCCTGACAGACCTGGAATTCATTAACGGCCTCCCGGAGATTCTGAAATACGGGATTATTGAAGATCCTGAACTGTTGCGGACCATGGAGGAAAAGACAGAAGCCATCAGGGCCCGGGATTTTTCTCAGATGGAAAGGATTATTTCCAAATCCTGCCGGATCAAAAAAAGGATCGTGGAAATGGATGAGAAAGAAGGAGGGCTCCGCCGCATTCTTAACTTCGGCCATACCATCGGTCATGCCGTGGAAGCGGAATCGGGTTATTCCCTCTCTCATGGGCAAGCCGTGGCCATCGGCATGGTCTGTGCCGCCTTCTTGTCTGAGAAATTAAACTATTTATCTTCCAAAGAACGGGAGCGGATCGAATCACTGGTCAAGGCCTTCGGTCTCCCGCACCGTATCCCCAAAGAACTGAAAACAAAAGCCCTGCTTGTCAGGATGAAGAAAGACAAGAAAAAAGAGGGGGCGGTTCTCCCTTTTGTGTTGTTGAAAAAAATTGGGCTCCCTTTTATCAATGGAGGGGTACCCGAGAAAAAAATTCAGGATACGATTGAGGCCCTGAAAGCATGAAAAAAAATTCAATAAAAAAATTAAGAGACGACTTAAGAAAAAAAGATCAGGAAATTGTAACCCTCCTTAACGAACGAGCCGAACTGGCCCTTGAGGTGGGCCGAATTAAAAATGAGAACGGCCAGGAAATCTATGACCCTTCCCGGGAGAGCCTGGTTTATGAGTATTTATCTCAGATCAGCCAAGGGCCTCTACCCGTAAAGGCCGTGCAGGACATCTACCGGGAGATTGTCTCGGCCTCCCGTGCCCTGCAAGGACCCATCACTGTGGATTATTTTGGTCCGGAAGCCTCTTTCACCCACTTGGCCGCTTTGGCCCATTTCGGCCGATCAGCGCAGCTTATACCGCAAACGACCATCCCCATGGTCTTTGAACAAGTCGAAAGGGGGAGGAGTTCTTACGGTGTTGTACCCATTGAGAATTCCGGGGAGGGATCGGTTAAACCGACCCTTGATTGTTTGATTTCAACACTCCTTTCCATCCGGGCCGAGGTTTTTTTGAGGATCTCCCATTATCTTCTGGCCTCCCCCAAAAAATTGAAGAACATCAAAAGGATTTATTCCCATCCTCAGGCCCTGGCTCAGTGCCAGGACTGGCTGGGAAAAAATTTTCCCCGTCGCCCTTTGTTGAGAGTGGAGAATACTGCCGAGGCGGCAAAAAAAGTTTTAGAGGACAGGGAGGGAGCGGCTATAGGCAGCCTTCAGGCTGCCGAGTTGTACGGACTTCAAATCCTGGCCGACAGGATTGAGGACCACCCTTTAAACACTACCCGATTTCTTATTATGGGAAAAGGTCAAAGTGACCCTTCCGGAAATGACAAAACCTCTATCCTCTTTGGAACCGCCCACGTTCCGGGGGCGTTGCTTCACGCCCTGGAACCCTTTGCCCGGGAAGGACTGAATCTTCTCAGGATCGAGTCCTATCCCTGGCCGAATCGGATGTGGGAATATTTATTCTTTGTGGATTTTGCCGGGCATCAAGAGGACGAGAACGTCCAACGTTGTTTGAAAGAGACCGGGAAGGTCACCAATTTTCTCAAGGTCATGGGATCTTATCCCCGGGGAGAAACATCGTGAGGATCTGCATTCCCATCACCGCAGCTACCACCCAGGAAGCCCTGACCAAAATGAAAAAAGGATTTGCTCAGGCAGGAATGTTGGAACTAAGGATTGATGGAATCCAAAAAGTTGATTTAAAGAAATTGTTGGCCGACAAAAAGGGAGAAGTCATAGTAACCAACCGGGTCAGGGAAGAGGGAGGGGCCTTTGCCGGCGGGAAACAAGAAAGGGTGGCCCTCTTAAAAAAGGCCGTGGCCTTGGGCTGCGATTATGTGGACCTGGAGATCAGGACGGAAGAGACCTTGATTCTTGAACTGAAGAAAAAAATCGCCGACCATCGCGGGCGCACTCGGTTGATCCTTTCTTATCATAATCAGCAAATGACCCCAGGGCTGAAGACCTTAAGAAAAAAAATGATTGACGGGTATAAGGCCGGAGCGGATATCGTCAAGATCGTTACCTTTGCTAAAAAGATGGAGGACAATCTCAAGGTTCTTGGCCTCATCCCCTATGCCCAAAAGAAAGGTTTGAAGATTATAGCCTTCTGCATGGGAGAAAAAGGAAAGATCAGCCGGATCATGGCCCCTATGCTGGGTTCTTATCTTACCTATGCCTCTTTGGACAAAGGGGAAGAATCGGCCCCGGGACAAATGACGGTTGAAGAAATCAAACAGGTTTTAAGGATTTTGGACATAAAAGAAAAAAGCTAATTAAGGGTTGCGGGTCGCGGGTTGCGGATTTCAAAGGACAGTTGAGGTAAAAAGACTTCTTTCCCCTTATCCGAAACTCGCAACTCGTAACTCGTAACCAGGAATTTAAAAGTCATGTCATCATCGGATTTTAAAATATTTGCCGTTTTTGGAAACCCGGTCGCCCATAGCTTGTCACCGCTGATGCACCAGGCGGCCTTCAAACGGATGGGTCTCAAAGCCCAATATGTTCCCTTTTGTGTAAAAGACATAGATAGGGCCGTGGATGGGATCCGGGGTCTGGATATTCAGGGGGTGAGTGTCACCGTGCCCTTTAAAACCGAAGTCATGAACTACCTGGACGAAGTCGAGGAAGATGCCCGCCAGATCGGGGCCGTCAATACGATCCAAAATCTTCAGGGAAGGCTTAAAGGATACAACACGGACTGGCTGGGCTTTATCCTTTCTTTGAAAGAACACATGGAAGTCCGAGGGAAGCAATTTGTCGTTCTCGGGGCCGGAGGTGCGGCCAGGGGGATTGTTTATGGCCTGAAAAAGGAGGGTGGGCATCCAATTATCCTAAACCGGACCCTTTCCAAAGCAGAGTCTCTGGGGAAGGAATTCGGGTGTCCTTTTCTATCGTTATCCGAAAAGGAAAAGGTTGAAGCGGATTGTCTGATCAATACCACCTCTCTGGGCATGGCCCCGAACAAAGGGAGATCACCTTTCCCCAAGAAGCTTCTTAAAAATTTTCCTTGGATCGTGGATATTATTTATAATCCTTTAAAGACAAAACTCCTCAAGAAAGCTGAAGAAGCAGGATGCCGGACTATGTCCGGGCTGGGCATGTTTGTGCATCAGGGAGCGGAACAAATAAAGATTTGGACCGGTCAGGAGTCCCCCAGGGCCTATATGAAAAAAGTTGTCCTGGCCAAACTCAAAGAAAATGATTGAGATAAAACCCATAACTCAACTCAATGCCCGGGTAACCATGCCCGGTTCGAAAAGCTACACCCAAAGGGCCATGATCATGGCTGCCTTGGCCGAAGGGGACTCTTGTTTGCAAGGACCATTGCTTTCTGAAGATACCGGCTATCTAACGGAAGCCCTTCGTCTGCTGGGCGCAGGGATCGAGGTCCATAATGGTGCAATGTTAGTACAGGGCACAGCCGGACGGATTAACAACCCGCAAAAAAAAATCTATCTGGGAAACAATGGCACAGCCATGCGCTTGCTGACCACCGTGGTCTGCCTTGGAAAAGGAGAATTTTTACTGACCGGTGCCCCCCGTCTCCTGGAAAGACCGGTGCAACCTTTGCTTACCGCCTTGAATACCCTGGGGTTGGAGGCCCGAAGTGAAGGTAAGGAAGGATATCCCCCGGTCGTCATCCGGGCCGATGGTCTTCAGGGAGGGAAGATCCAACTCCATAATATTGAAAGCAGTCAGTATGTTTCCTCTCTTTTGATTTCCGCCCCTTTTGCCAGGGATGATTTTATCCTTGAGCTTCAGGGCACAATCCCTTCCATGCCTTATGTGGAGATGACCACGGCTTTGATGAAACAATTTGGGGTGGAGGTCGAAAGACCGTCATCGGCTCGGTTTTTAATAAAAGCCCGGCAAAAATATAAAGGCCTTACCTGCCGGATCGAAGGAGATGTCTCCAGTGCCTCTTACTTTTTTTTGGCGGCTGCCTTATGCCAAGGCCGGGTAAGGGTGGAGCCGATTATTCCCAACACCCTCCAAGGCGACATCGGTTTTCTAAAGGTCTTAGAGGAACTCGGCTGCGGGGTTATCCGAGGTGATCAATGGGTGGAGGTTTCAGGAGGAAGGCTGAAGTCGGGAGAAATCATCTTTGATTTTGGTGAGATGCCGGATATGGTCCCAACCCTGGCCATTTTAGCCGCCTGCCGTCCGGGGAAAACGATTATTAAGAATGTGGCTCATCTCAGGATAAAAGAAAGCAACCGCCTGGAGGCCTTGGTCAGGGAATTGACCAAGACCGGGATCAAGGCCCAAGAAACAGAGGACGGTCTTATAATTGATGGGGGCAGGCCTCATGGGGCGGAGATTGAAACCTATAACGATCACCGGATCGCCATGAGCTTTGCCGTCTTGGGTCTGTATGTGCCGGGGATGAAAATCAAGGATCCGGACTGTGTCCAAAAATCCTTTCCGGGATTTTGGGAAGAATTGAAAAAAATATATTAACAGGTTGCTGAAAAAGGCCCATCTACTGCGTTCCCCTCATCCCTCGTCATTACGACGTACTTCAATGTACGACTCATTCCTCGGGATTTCGGGCGCCTTGTAGTCGGTCGGCTTTGCCGACCTATATAAAAGGCCTCCAGGGAGGCCGGCAGGACCTTTTTGAGCAACCTGTAAAAAAGAGTTTTTCAGCAAACTGTTAGACTATGAAAAATATTATCTTGATTGGATATCGCTGTAGCGGAAAAACTTCGGTGGGCAGGAGGCTGGCTGATAAACTAAAAGCTCCTTTTTATGACACCGATCAAATGATCATTGACCGTATGGGGAAAACGATCAAACAATGGGCGGAGGAAAATGGGTGGGAATCCTTTCGCCAGGAAGAAAAGGCGGTCATCCGAAAAATATCTTCTTTGGACTGTGGTGTAATTGCCTTGGGTGGGGGTGCGGTAATGGACCCAGAAAACAGGGAAATACTAAGACAAAAGGGCCTGATTATCTGGCTGAACGCCGATATCCAGACCATCATGGAAAGGATGAAGGCTGATCCCCAGAATCAGGACAACCGTCCCGCCCTATCCACAAAGGATTGGGAAACCGAAATCAAAGAAGTGCTGACTCAACGTTCGCCGGTTTACCGGCGATTGGCCGATTTTTCCATCGAAACAGATGGAAAGACGGTTAAGACGATTGCAGAGGAACTAAATAGTCGTATTAGGATAAAAGGATTCGAGGGAACAATAAAGAAACCGGTGTGAGGTACAATGTGTAAGGTTTTCTCTTGAACCTTGTACCTTATACCATGTACCTTACATCATTCATAAATTCGATCCTTTCTCCCGACTAACCGGGAGAATAAATATTCATCCATGAGGAGCGTTTATGTCCGGTAATTCAACAGGTGTTTTATTTAAGGTAACGACTTGGGGGGAATCTCATGGGCCGGCGACAGGTGCGGTCGTGGAAGGTTGCCCACCTTTGATCCCTTTGAGCGAGCAAGACATCCAGAAAGACTTAAGGAGAAGAAAACCCGGACGCATGGCAACCGCTTCTTCAAGGAAAGAGGAAGACCGGGTGGAAATCCTTTCCGGTGTTTTCGAAGGTCGGACCACCGGGACCCCTATTGCCTTGCTCATCCGCAACAAAGATGCCGACAGCTCGGCCTATGATGCCCTTAAGGAGGTTTTCCGTCCAGGTCATGGGGATATTACCTATTTAAAAAAATACGGGATCAGGGATCACCGGGGAGGTGGCCGCTCTTCAGGAAGGGAAACCGCAGCCCGCGTGGCTGCCGGGGCCATTGCTAAGAAAGTGCTCACCAGAGAAGGTATAAAGGTTATTGCCTATACCCTGGAGTTGGGCGGTATCCGGGCCGAGGTCATCAACCTGGGTGCGATTCCCAAAAACAACCTCTACTGTCCTGATCCTGAGGCGGCCTTAAAAATGGGAAAAAAGTTACGGGCGATTGCCGAGAAAGGGGATACCCTCGGAGGGATTGTGGAGATCATGGTCCGGGGATGCCCTCCGGGCCTGGGGGAACCGGTCTTTGACAAGATGGATGCCGATCTGGCCAAGGCCCTGATGAGTATCGGATCAATCAAGGGGGTGGAAATCGGTGCCGGATTTGCCACCGCCCGGATGACCGGATCTGTTTGTAACGATGCAATAACCCCTAAAGGGTTCTTGACTAATAATGCCGGCGGTATTCTGGCCGGTATCACCAATGGCGATGACCTGATTATCCGGGCGGCCTGTAAGCCGATCTCTTCCATCAGGAAAGAGCAAAAAACCGTCGATCTTTCGGGGAAGCCGATTGCTCTATCGATCAAAGGGAGGCACGATGTGGCGGTCATCCCCCGGATCATTCCGGTCTGTGAGGCCATGGTCAGTCTGGTCCTGGCCGATCATCTGTTAAGACAGAAGGCTATTTCTAAATGAAAAAAATCAGGATCGGAATTATAGGAGGGACCGGAGGAATAGGACGATGGTTTGTCCGTTTTTTCCAGAAAGAAGGTTTCGAGGTCCAGGTCTCCGGCAGAAGCATTGGTCCGGATTTTCAAACATTAGCCCGGCTATGTCCTGTGGTGGTAGTCAGTGTTCCAATCAAGGCGACTTGCCAGGTGATTGAACAAGTGGGGCCTTTTATGCCCAAGGAATCCCTTTTGATGGACCTCACTTCTCTTAAAGAAGAACCGGTCAAGTCCATGCTCAAATCCTCTCGGTCCGAGATCATCGGCCTTCATCCCTTGTTTGGACCCAAAGTAAAGTCCATGGCCGGACATAATATCATTTTATGTCCTGCCCGGACCCGTAAGTGGCTTCCTTGGATAAAAAATATTTTTCTTAAGAATAGGGCACGGCTAATAGAAACCACCCCCAGACACCATGATGAACTGATGGCCCTGGTCCAGGGATTAAACCATCTGAATTCCATCACCCTGGGTCTGACTTTGGGGCGGTCCGGTTTCGATCTTGAAGAGCTGAAACAAGTTGCCACTCCGATCCTGAAAACTAAATTGGATATTTTAAAAAAAATATTCAGTCCGAATCCAAGGCTGTATGCCGAGATCATTACTCAGAACCCTTATCTTCCTAAGGTGGTAAAGGAATATGGGGGAAGCCTTTCCGAAATGAAAAAATGGATTGACCATAAGGACAGTGAGAATCTGCAAAAACGAATAGAAAACACTAAGCTTTTTTCTCAATAAATCCCCATGCTACTTTGGGGCACGGCGAAGTAAGAAAAAGGATTCAATGGTTTTAACTTCCATGCCTTTCACTCGAATCCTTGAATCCTTGAATCCTCGAACCCTTCTTTCGTGTTAAAGGATAAAAGCCATGAGCTTTAAGTATATTAGAGAAATATCGACTCCTCAGGTAATCCTGGCGGCTATGCCGCTGTCACAGGACCTGGCTCGCATCAAGAAAAATCGGGATCAGGAGATCAAGGCAGTCTTTACCAGAGAAAGTAAAAAGTTTCTGCTCATCATTGGCCCTTGTTCGGCCCATGATGAAGATGCGGTCTGCGATTATATAGCCCGGTTGGCCCGGGTGCAGGCAGAAATCAAGGACCGGATCATCATTATACCGAGAATCTACACCAATAAACCCCGCACCGACGGTATGGGCTATAAGGGTATGGTCCACCAGCCGGACCCTCACCAAGAGCCCAACATTGTCGAGGGAATCCAGGCCATCCGAAGGATGCACATCCGGGCCCTCCGGGAATCGAACCTCCCGGCAGCCGACGAAATGCTCTATCCCGGAAACTATCCTTACCTTGAGGATGTTTTAAGCTATGTAGCGGTGGGTGCACGATCGGTGGAGAATCAGGCCCATCGCTTGACCTGCAGCGGTCTTGAAGTGCCTGTGGGTATGAAAAATCCTACTTCCGGAGAACTTGAAGTGGCCCTTAATTCCATTCAGGCCTCACAAGCCTCCCATGTATTCAATTATAATGGCTGGGAAGTCAAGACCACCGGCAATCCCTTGACCCATGCCGTGCTTCGGGGTGGGGTGGATCACTTCAAGCTGGCGGTCCCCAATTACCACTTTGAGGATCTGAATCTTTTTGCCAAGGCCTATCAGAAACGGGGGCTGCTCAACCCGACGATCATCGTGGACACGAATCATGCCAATTCCAACAAGAAATTCGCCGAACAGCCCCGCATCGCCAAAGAGGTTATGCACAGTCGCCGGCACTCAGGCCTGCTTACGGATATGGTCCGGGGCTTGATGATTGAGAGTTTTATCGAGGAAGGCTCCCAGCCGCCGACGGGTACGGTGTATGGGAAGTCGATCACCGACCCGTGCTTAAGCTGGAAAGACAGCGAAAGGCTGATTCGTGATCTGGCCGAGATGTTGTAGTATCACCTGATCTTCCCTCATCCTGCCATAGTATGCAACAATCAAGCTCCTCTCAGGGCATTTCCTTGTTTTTGGTTTACTTTCTAAAATATTTGATTGATAATTGTCAGATAATATGTTAATAAGTTATCATATAATAATCGAATATGAGGGGGTTGAGATGCGCTTTATTTCAGTCAGAGAATTAAATACCAAGCCCAAAAAAATCTGGGGGCAGATTCAAGAAGAGGAAATCATCATTACCTCAAATGGCAAGCCCATTGCTCTCCTTTCAGGAGTGACGGAAAAAACTCTGGAAAGGACTCTCCAATCCGTACGACGTACCCGGGCTTTTATGGCTTTGGATGAGATGCAAAAAAAATCTTTGAAATTGGGATTGAATAATCTTGCCGATGCTGAAATTGAGGAGGAAATCAGAACCGTCCGAAAGAACCGTAAGCGATGATTATTGTACTTGATACCAATGTTGTCGTTTCAGGTATTTTTAAACCCTACGGTAAGGCAGCCGCTATTCTCCGCCTTGTAGTCAGTGGCTTGCTTACTCCGGCTTACGATCAACGGATCATGGGGGAATATCGAGAGGTCTTAAAACGTCCCAAGTTTCACTTTTCGGAAGAATCGATTGAAGACTTACTGGCTCAGATAGAAAATGAAGGATTGCTGGTTGCTTCTAAACCTCTTTCTTTTTCTCTCCCGGATCCTGATGATGAACTTTTCCTGGAAACAGCCCTGTCTTCAAAAACCGTCGCTCTTATAACCGGAAATAAACGCCACTTTCCTAAAAAGGTCTATGGAAAAACGAGGATACTTTCCCCTGCAGAATTTTTAGAGGTATTCGGCACTCAATTATAAATCGGCCTTTCCCTTCCCCCTATGTGGTTTGACATCACCTTTTATAAAAGCCCTTTTACCCCCCAAAAACTCATTAAAGAGGCTGTCCGACAACTCTATAAAGGAAAGGTGTTGTCCCCTGGTGGACGGAACCTCCTGGGATGAAGTATTCGACACGGCCCCTCCCAGGATCAAGAGGTAAGGATTCCACCTCTTCATCTGGTTAGATGGTTGCCCCATCGACCACCATCATTGGGTCTAAAGGACTTGGGAGTTTGAGTTTATTGATAATTTTTCTGACATTGTGAGCTAGGCAAACTAAAGTAAACTCACCTCCCACTTTCAGCAGGCCTCGGAGATGGAATTGAAAAAAACCAAGACCAGCTTTGATATGGCCAAAGACCGGTTCCACCATGCTCTTACGTCGGCCATAGATCCGCTGGCCATAGAGACTGTCGAGCTTGGTGCGCATAGCGCGTAATTGGTCGTCATACTCGGTTAAAGTCAGGCTACGGCCCTGACGACGACCTTTCGTACAGCGCTTCCGCTGCCGACATTCCTGAAAAGCCTGGCAGCGATACAGCCGCAGTGGTTTTTTATGCTTTACTTTTTGCATACGTACAAAAGTGAGCTTTTGACCCATGGGACAAATAAAAAAATCCTGCTGTTCGTCACGCTGAAAGCTGGATCTCGGGAAGAATCCCGGACCTGGAGACTCGGACTTGCCCCGGCGAGAGCCTTAATAGTTGGCACCGGGTATATAGGCATCTATCTTTTTGTCGACTAAGGCTTGGAGGGTTTCTCCCTGGCTGTAGCCACTGTCGGCACTGAGCTTGTCCAGCGGCCCTATTTCTCGTTCGGCCTGCTCAACCATCGGGAGGAGTTGCCCCAGATCAATAGGATCATTGGTAACCTTGGCTGCCACAATGATCTGATTTTCATCAACGGCGATTTGGCCGTTATAGGAAGTCCGGAACCGGTCCCCGTTCTTCATAAAGACCGCATCCGGATCAGTGGCGTTGATTTTCTCTCGGTCGCTCTGGTCCAGTTGTTTTTTGATTTGGTGAAGTTTTTTTAGGCGGTCTTTTTGCTTCCGGATCGTTTCGGGAACCGAATCACTCGGATTATCCTGGCCATAAAGTTGATCTTCCTGTTGGTCCAGCTGATCGGCTTGTTGCAGCAATTCCTGGATGGCCTTCTGGACACGCTTTTGATCATAGGTGCGGCTGTCCGAAGCATTAGCTTTAAACTTGGAACCGTCAATGGCGATATGCCCCAGGGAGATCATCCCTAATCACCTACAGATATCGACTACCTGGTTGAACAGTTCTTGAAACTCCGCCAGGTTGTTTTGACGAAAATCAAGATCCCATTAGCGTAGGCATAGATGAGAATCTTGAGCATCATCTTGGGATGATAGGCCGGATGGCCTTCAGAGGAAATCTTGTGGTAGAAACCGCTCAAGTTCAGCGTCTCCACCACGTCATTGATGATCATCGCCGGATGATCATCGGCTAAACAATCCCGAAGATGAGGCGGAAATAATAGCCCTTGTTCTTGATCGTATTCTTTGACGTTCATAGCTTGG